>JBIIBU010000272.1:0-3085 GCA_044239235.1 Flavobacteriales bacterium | reverse complement strand
TACCATCGCAATCACAGGCACACCAGAAGAGCCTCAGCTCTATGGCACAGCCTATCTTAAAGATGCCAGTATTTTCGTAGGTTATCTCAATACCAAATATTTTATTGAAGAAAAAATTGGAATCTATCCTGACATGTTCACATTCGACCATATCAGAATACGCGACCAAGAAAAAGCACCTGGATACCTCACAGGACAGATTCTACACAATGTTTTTGCAGATTGGAATTTCGATATCATGATTGATATGGAGGAGCCAATGCTTGCCATGAATACAACGGAAGAAATGAATTCCATGTATTATGGAAAAGCCCGGACAACAGGTTATGTCAATATTTTCGGATACGACGACCAACTGGAATTTGATATTAAATTAAAAACAGAAAAGGAGACCTCCCTTTCAATGCCGATGAATTCAACAGGTGATGTTACCTTTGATAGCTTCATCCATTTTGTAAGCAAAGACTCGATTCAAGTTCAACAGCCCCTCGATTTGAGCGGTATCAAATTGAATCTCGATTTGGAAATCACTCCCGATGCTAATTTCCAAATCATCTTTGATGAAGCGATTGGCGATGTTATGAAAGGGCAGGGGCAAGGTCACATCAATATGGTGATTAATAATCTCTCGACTTTCAACATGTATGGTTCAGTCGAATTGTTGAAAGGAAATTATCTCTTCACTTTGAAGAACCTCTTGAGTAAAGAATTTTCTGTTAGACCTGGGGGAACTATTTCTTGGTACGGTGATCCTTTTGCAGCCGATTTGAATCTTAAAACGGTCTACAAAGTTTCTGCGTCACTTAAAGATATTCTCCCTGACGATGTAACAGGCGCGAGTGGACAGCGCGTTCCAATCGACTTGGTCATGAGCCTTTCTGGAAAAATGTTTAAACCGAGTGTGGCCTTCGAAATTGAATTGCCTACTGTAGACGAGGTGACCAAGAGCCGTGTACAAAGCGTAATCAGCACAGATCAAGAACGAAACAGACAAGCTTTTGCCTTACTAGTTATGCGTCGATTTGTGAGTCCTCCAAATATTAATCGAGAAACATCGGCGTCCTCAAATGCCTTTGCTGAAAATGGAACAGAATTGCTTTCTTCTCAAATATCCAATTGGCTAAGCCAAATCAGCGATGATTTCAACCTTGGTTTCAACTACAGACCTGGTGATGAAATCAGTAATGAAGAAATCGCACTAGCATTGAGCACTCAGCTATTCAACGATCGTTTGGCAATTAGCAGCAACGTGGGCGTGAGCCGTGGAAATACAGCAAACCAAAATCCATCGAACTTGATCGGGGATATTCGTATTGAATACAAAATCACGCCCGAAGGTAAAATTCGACTAGTGGTGTATAATGAGAGCAATGACTTTAGAATGGTCACAGTTCAGCAATCGCCTTACACGCAGGGTGTAGGTGTATTGTATCAAGAAGAGTTCGACAATTGGGATGAATTCTCGTGCGGATTTATGAATCTATTCCGCAAAAAAGAAGAACAAGTAAAATGCTATTAATGGGTAGGATCTTCCAAATAAGCTTTCAAAGGCTCCCAATAAATGCGCTTCCAGCCTTCTGTTAACCAACCACTGTGCTCTTCAGGAACACCCAAATGATTAAAGTTAATGCGCGTTCCTTCTGGGGTTTCTTCTAAATCGATATGCACAGTAGTGAAAAATCCGGCCATGAATGATTTATGGCTCCATGATTTTACAATCGTTTTGTTTACTTGCAAGAAAACAACATAACCAAAGCTCTCTCCATCAGTAACTTCAAATGCGCCTCCAACTGCGTCGATGATGCTAGCGCTCATTCCAGTGAATTCGGCATGCACACGTTCCACAGTCAAAGCTTCATACACTTTTGCAGGTGTTGATTTAATCTCAATTACCTGAAAGATGTTGTCCGTTTTGAGTTTCATTTCTTTCTCTTTATAAGGTTAATCTCCTCCAAATTCGATTTGGAAGGGGGCGAATGTACACTATAGTAGTTAAAAATGTTACTTTAAAGGTGCGATTTGTAACTTAGTAGGTTAGTATACAGTTTATTGAAGGTAATGGGCCCTTAGGGTTTGATTGAGTTTTCTATTGTACTCATCCCTCAGCCATTCCAAATAACTATCAGTTGATTTGCTAATGCAATAACTGTAATGCTTCACACGACTTTTAATATCTGGTTCTAAGATCTTAGCAAGCTCTAAAGCATCGTCAAGTTCTTCAGCATTTTCCGAAATGATCGTAAAATGTTGCATCACCGATTTCGCTAATACATCTTTCGCCTTTCCACCTGAACGCATTACTCTCACATATTCTTCTTTTATGTCAAAGTCAATTACAGGAGATTTCATAAATCGTGCTCGCACCTCTTCAGGCATTTCATATCTCATCTCACGTTCCATCACTTCATCGCTAGTGATACTCTCAATGTAAGCGTGTGGATGCACAAATATGTCTTGCCAATCAATGTACTGTTCCCAAAGGCCAAAACGACGCGAGTTATTTCCAAGGTCAATCACGTTAAATTCCGTTTTACCGGGAATAACGCGCGAACCACGTCCTATCATTTGGTGATAAAGCGTAAGCGACTTGGTAGCACGATTGAGAATAATTGTTCTTACCGTAGGTTCATCGAAACCAGTTGTAAGGATAGAAACCGAACTTAAAATTGCATTTGGTTTGGTTTTAAACCATTCCAGAATATCTCTACGCTCGGATTCACTGTGAGTGTTGTCTAGGTGTCGGCAGTCATAGCCTGCTTCTGCAAACATGGCCTGCACCGACTTCGAAGTATTAATACCGTTATTGAAAATTAACGTCTTGGTTCCCATTGCCTTCTGCTCATACGCATAAAGCAATTTTTCTTGCATGAAGAAATTACCATAGAGCTTTTCACTAGAGCTAACTGTATAGTCTCCATTAATTCCAATTTTCAAGGAATGAAGACTAACGTCATAACTGTAAGTTGTAGCCCTTGATAGGAAGCCTTTGTCGATTAGACTCGAAATAGACTCACCAACGATGAGCTCATGATAGTTCTCGTAAAGCGGTAAACGAATATTGCTTGAAAGTGGTGTAGCAGTAACA
>JBIIBU010000271.1:0-3092 GCA_044239235.1 Flavobacteriales bacterium | reverse complement strand
TTTTAATATCATTCAGTTTATAGAAAAACAGCGCACAAAAAGGTGGGAGCGATCAGACATTGTCTATTCACTTTTTTCAAACGAAAAGGGAAATCACTCGGTGTATTCAAGACTTAGTGACAAACCTAAAATTGTTTTTCTTCATGGTTTTGGAGCTTCTTCTCTGCTACAATGGTATGATGTTGCGCGTTTACTTAAGAACGATTATGACTTGATCATGCCAGATCTTTTGTGCAGTGGTGAGAGTGCAGTGATCGACAATGATTACACTGTGGATGCTCAAGTTGAGCATGTGAAATTTGTGATAGAACAATTGGGTGTCAAAGAAAAAGTCATTGTGTGTGGAAATAGTTATGGTGGATTAGTGGCATCTCATTTCGCGGATAAGTATCCTGAAATGGTTTCTCACTTGATCATGTATGATGCGCCCTCGAAGCATTATTCCTTGCAGCATGCAGATAGTGTTGCGAGAAGTTTAGGTTTAACAGGAATAGGTGAGTTACTAATGCCGCCCAATCCAGAAGCCATGAAGACTTCTTTGAAAGTGATTTATTACAATGAGCCTTTCATTCCTGATTTTGTAATGAATGGAATGTTTGAGTCAGAAGTAATGGAGCAACGAAAGGAGCAGCAGAAGTTGTTAGATGATTTGATTTCGCGAGAGATTTATTACCAGCAAAAGGATTACAATTTTAAGATGCCGGTAAGTTTGATTTGGGGTCAGTATGACGAGTTGATTCCAATCACCACTGCAAAATCGATTATGGAAGAATATGAAATTCCCGAAGAGAGATTGTACATCATTCCCAATACTGCTCATGCGGCCAATATGGAGGTTCCGAAGGAGTTTTGTAAAGTTTTAAGTTTGATAGTGCGGTAGTTTGATAGTTAAGAAGTGTACCCAAATGGAAACAAGTGTACCCAAGTGCATCCAAATGGAACCAAATGGAAACAAGTGCACCCAAGTGTACCCAAATGCATCCGAATGATAAAATTTCAGCAAGCCCTGAAGGGGCGCAATATGGTAGTCTGGTAGTTCGAATACGAAGTAAGAGTTTTTTTTCGCAGAAAAAAAAAGGGAATCTCGAAGAGATTCCCTAATTCAAATTTGCATATAACACCCGAGCCGAATCGGAAAGGGGGGCACCCGAGCCGAAGGCGAGGTTCACATGAGCACGAGCGAATTACACACCCCGAAGGGGTTACACCCGAGCCGCAGGCGAGGTACACCACCGTAGGTGAATTACATATTATCAAGCACGTTCATCACTTCTTTAACCGCTTTCGCTGAGTTTTGAAGCAATTCCATTTCATCTGCATTCAATTGAAGCTCGATGATTTCTTCGATACCGTTTTTACCAAGTTTTACTGGAACACCAAGATAGATGTCCTTCAAACCGTATTGACCAGTCAACCATGCGCAAACAGGGAAGATACGTTTTTGGTCACGAACGATAGCTTCAACCATTTGAGCAGCTGCTGCTCCTGGAGCATACCATGCAGAAGTACCAAGAAGGTTAACGATTTCACCGCCACCAGTCTTTGTGCGCTCAACGATAGCGTTAAGACGATCAGCACCGATAAGTTCAGTTACTGGGATACCACCAACAGTAGTGTAGCGTGGAAGTGGAACCATAGTATCACCATGACCACCCATCAAAACTGCTTGGATATCTTTTGGCGAACAGTTAAGAGCTTCAGCCAAGAATGCACGGTAGCGAGCTGTATCAAGGATACCAGCCATACCGAATACTTTGCTGCTGTCTACTTTCGCAGATAGGTAAGCGCAGTATGTCATCACGTCCAATGGATTTGAAACAACGATGATCTTAGCGTCTGGAGAATATTTGATAATGTTTTCAGTAACAGAGCGAACGATGCCAGCGTTTGTCGCGATCAAATCGTCGCGGCTCATGCCTGGTTTACGTGGAAGACCGCTTGTTATTACTACTACTTCAGAACCTGCAGTTTTGCTGTAGTCATCAGTAGAACCAATAGTACGTGTGTCATAAAGATTGATTGGAGAAGTTTCCCAGATATCAAGGGCTTTGCCTTCAGCGAAACCTGGCTTGATGTCTACAAGTACTACTTCATTCGCAATTTCGCGATGAGCCAAAACATCAGCACAGGTTGCTCCAACGTTACCTGCACCTACAACTGTTACTTTCATTTTTTTATTAAAATAAAGATTGACTTTTGATTTCTTTGCTTAAAATCGGACATAAATCCTGATTCGGGCGCCCAAAAGTACATTACAATTTGAAGTGTACAACTTTCGTTGCCCTTATTGCTTGGAAAGTTTTCTTGGATTAATTTTACACTAGGCATCATATTTGCCAAACGCACGGAAAATCGGCTATTTTTAACCAAAATGAGTAATATCATGCGCCATCTGATTGTTGTTTTAATTGCTTTTGTTTATTCCTTTTCTGCCTTTGCTCAAAAACCGGGTCACGTATGGCCGGCCGGAGAAGCAGGAAAAGATTATAATGTAGTCGATGCAAAAAAGCAAAGACAGGGTCTTTGGATTCGCGTCTATGGCACAAATCCAAAGGCACTCCTCTATAAAGGTCAATTTAAAAACAACGAACCTGTGGGCGATTGGGAGTGGTATTATGCAACGGGGGAGGTGATGACCCAGATGAAGCATATTAAAGGCGAACAGCAAACATATAATATCAATTTATACGAAAGTGGCGCTAAGATGAGTGAGGGAGAGTTTCAAGTAAAAATGATTGATGGACAAAAGAAGAGATGCAGGGAAGGAGTTTGGAAGATGTACGCTGAAAATGGAACCGTTCTAGCCGAAGAAGTATATAAAGACAGTCTGTTAAATGGCGCTTGCAAGTATTACTATCCATCTGGGAAAATTCTATCGATGCACGGCTATGTAGGCGGAATTCAAAATGGAGCTTTTGTTGATTACTATGAGAATGGCAAAAAAGAAAGAGAAGGTACTTATCTCGCAGGTGATTTCGATGGCGATTATAAATCATGGAATGAGAATGGTACTCCCGAAAGCGAAGGGAAATTTGTAAAAGGTCAAAAAAATGGTACTTGGTATTTCTACAAAACAAGCGGAGTGCTGGAAG
>JBIIBU010000324.1:0-3115 GCA_044239235.1 Flavobacteriales bacterium | reverse complement strand
TATTCATTGCAGGAGAATTATGACAACAGCGGATTAATCACAGGATCGCCTGAGATGAAATCAAATGGGGCCGTTATCTCCTTGGATTGCACAGAAGCTGTAGTTGATGAGGCTATAGAATTAGGTTTCAACACAATCATAGCCCATCACCCAATCGTTTTCAGTGGATTGAAGCGATTCACAGGTCGCAATTACGTGGAGCGCACAATTATCAAAGCGATTAAACATGATATTGCGATAATCTCTATTCACACCAACCTGGACAATGTGCTCCATGGCGTGAATGCGCAGATTGCAGAAAAATTAGGATTAATCAATTGCAGCATTCTTGACCCCATTAAAGAAAAGCTATTCAAAATAGTCACATTCGTTCCACATACCCATGCCCAAGATGTTTTGAACGCCATGTTTGCGTCCGGTGCCGGCAATATTGGAAACTATTCTGAATGTGGTTTTGTGAGCGAGGGTAATGGGTCATTCAAACCCAATGAAAAAAGTAATCCACATACCGGCCAAAAGGGCTTACGCCATGTGGAGACAGAGACAAAATTAGAAGTCATTTGTCCAAAATGGCTCGTTGAAAATGTAAAAAAGGCGCTGTTTGAGGCCCATCCTTATGAAGAAGTGCCATACGAGATTATAGTTTTGGATAACAAATGGGAGGAAATTGGGGCAGGAATGATCGGAGAGTTATCAACCGCTATGGAAACCTCAGAATTTCTTTCTTTTCTTAAAAATAAAATGAATGCAGGGTGTGTAAAATACACCGCTCCTATCTCAAAGAGCATTTCGAAAGTCGCGCTATGCGGGGGTTCCGGAAGCTTTTTATTGGATAAGGCCATTCAAAAAGGTGCGGATATTTTTATTAGTAGTGACTTCAAATATCACCAGTTTTTTGATGCTGATGGGCGAATAATAATCGCTGATATCGGCCATTTCGAAACAGAACAATTCACAATTGACCTCCTAAGTGCTTGGTTCGCAGAAAAATTTCCTATTTTCGCGACCCACAAAACCGGGGTGGTTACAAATCCCATTAACTATCTCTGAAACTATGGCGAAAAAAGCAATAAAATCTGCCAAAGGCAAGGTTGCTAATGCGACCAAGTCAAAAGCGAAGGCTCCTGCAAAAAAAGCGGCTAAACCAGTCGTTAAAAAAACAGTATCCAAACCAGCCAAACCAGTAAAGAGTTCTAAACCAGTGCCAGCAACTAAAAAGGCTGTTAAGCCAACCGCGAAAAAAGCTGTTCCAGCCAAAAAAGCGGCAAAAGTTGTAAAGCCAGTGAAGAAAAGTGTAGTTGTAAAAAAAGCTGTTCCAGCAAAAAAGGTAGCTCCTAAAAAAGCTGTTCCCTCTAAAAAAGTAGTTGCTAAAAAAGCAGCTCCAAAAAAAGCTGTTCCTGCTAAAAAAGTAGCTACTCCTGCAAAAAAAGTGGTTGCGAAACCACCTGTAAAAGCTAAAGTGGCTGCAAAGCCAACCAAGGCTGCGCCCGCTAAAAAAACAGCTAAACCAGTAGCTAAACCGGCGGTGAAAGCTGCTCCGGTGAAAGCTAAAGTTGCTCCAAAAGTTGTTGCTAAACCTGTTGCAAAACCTGCAGCTAAGGCTCCGGTAAAACCTGCTAAACCAGCAACCAAGCCCGCGGCTAAAACGGTAACGAAGCCAGCATCTAAAGTGGAAGCTAAGAAAGTGGTAGCACCTGTTAAAAAGGCTGTCCCTGTAGCTAAAGCAACTCCTGCAGTTAAAGCAGCTCCCGCAAAAAAGGCAGAACCGAAAGTTACTCCGAAAGTTGAGGTAGCAACCAAGAAGGCGCCAAAACCAGCGCCAGCTAAGATTGAAAAGAAAGTGGAAGTTCAGGCAGCAAAAGCTGCTGAGCCTGCTAAACCAGTAGTGCCAGCGATTCCACTTCCACCGCCTGGTCCAAAACCAGTTGCGAATCCAATCTTTTCGCCACCATCACCGACAGGAAAACCAGGAATCAAATTCGCACCTATTGCGAAAATTGAACGACCTGCAGAAAAAGAGAAACCAATTAATAAGGAAGTAATAGACGACATGGCAAGTAAATCTTCACCGCGTCTCGCCTTCATGGAAGGGGATGATGCCAAGAAAGGAGTTAGCGTAGAAGAAAAATTACGCGCACTCTTCGACATTCAATTGATTGATTCACGCATTGACAAGATCCGCGCTATGCGTGGTGAACTTCCATTGGAAGTAGAGGATCTTGAGGATGAAGTAGCAGGTTTGGAAACACGTATCCAAAACCTATCTGGAGAGATGGAAAACTTTGAAAGCGAAATTTCTGGTAAAAAACAAGGTATCAAAGATGCCGAAGCGCTTATCAAGAAATACAAAGAGCAATTAGAGAAGGTGAAGAACAACCGGGAATTTGAATCTCTAAACAAAGAGATTGAATTCCAAGAACTCGAAATCCAACTTCACGAGAAAAAAATTCGTGAATTCAAAGCTCAATTGACCACTAAGACAGAAGTTCACACTACAGCTGAGACAAAACTTACAGAGCGTAAGAATGACTTAAAAGTGAAGAAACAAGAACTTGATGAAATCATTTCTGAAACACAAAAAGAAGAATCTATTCTTCGCGCTAAGAGTGATGATGCTAAGAAGATGATTGATCAACGTTTGATTGATGCGTATGAGCGTATCCGTGGCGGTTCACCAAACGGATTGGCTGTTGTGCCAATCGAGCGTGAGGCTTCTGCTGGTTCATTCATCCAAATCCCACCACAAAAGCAAATGGACGTTGCTGCTCGCAAGAAAGTAATCGTTGACGAACACAGTGGACGTATCCTGGTTGACTCTGATCTGGCTCGCGAAGAGCAAGAAAAGATTGACGCACTTCTTGCAAAAGAACTAGGAAAATAATTCCTCTTAGATATTAAAAAAGCCTCTCACATCGAGAGGCTTTTTTTTTACTACTAAATAAGTTTTGAATCTATCCATTTCACAAAATCGAAATACTTATTTACGACTTCATTTTCTGGCTCTTTCAGCAACTCAACCAATTCATTTCTGAATAATTGAAGTTGTTTCTTTCTATCAGAAGCTGATTGATTCTTGATAATCTTTTTAAAGTATTCAATAATAACTTTTTCCAAA
>JBIIBU010000270.1:0-3127 GCA_044239235.1 Flavobacteriales bacterium | reverse complement strand
ATTTTTATCGCAACAGAATGAATCAAATTGATGAAGAGATTTTCAAGATGCGAAAAGACCGCGATAAGGCCACAGAGAAATACTATAAGTACAATCAGCAGTTGACTGAATTAAACGCGCAGTTCAATCCACCAACATCGGAGATTAACGTGGTGATTGTTTCGAATAAAGCACAGAACGTTTCTTATTCTGTGAAATATCAAGTTGCCAATGCCGGATGGGAAGCTAAATACGATGTACGTGCAACTGGCGTGACTAAGCCTGTGGAACTTGTATATCGCGCCAATGTGTACAATAATTGTGGACTCGATTGGAATGGTGTTAAACTCAATTTGTCGACAGCAGATCCAAAACAAGGTGCTGAAAAACCGAGGTTGGAAAATTGGGATTTAGCTAATCAACGTTCTGATTATGAAGATGAATTGTATGATAAACCATATGGCTTGATAAATGGACAGAATTATAAGCAATCCGATGTAGTTGAGAAGTCTTTTGACATGAAATCGGAGCCAAAAAAGTCAGAAGAATTTAGAAATAAGAACCAAGCACCTCAGGTTGCTCAAGAAATGATTGAAGTAGCAGAGTTGAATGCTGAGTTTGATATCGTACAGAATTATACGATTCTATCAGATGCCAAGCCATATATTGTGGAAGTAGGCGTGCATACACTTCCTGCAATGTATGAGCACTACACTGTACCTAAAATGGATTTGTCTGCCTTTCTTACCGCACGCGTTGTAGGTTGGAATAAATTGAGTTTAGTAAGCGGCAGCGCAAGTGTGTATTACAATGGAGCTTATCTCGGCAGTTCATATATCAACACGGCCATTGTAGAGGATACCTTGGTATTGTCGCTAGGCAGGGATAAAATGATTTCAATCACCCGTGAGAAAAAGTCGGAGGAGAATAAAAAGCAGTTCTCTGGAAGCAATGTAAAAGAGACTTTAACTTATGAAATCGTAGTGAAGAACAATCGCGATGGACAAGTAACATGCGTTGTAGAAGATCAACTTCCAATTTCATCTTCATCGGACATAGAAATTACCGCAATCGAGACTTCGAATGCAGAGTTAATTAAAGAGTCAGGTAAACTATCGTGGAAGCTCACTCTAGCGCCAGGTGAATCTAGGGTTATCAAATTAAGTTATTCTATCAAAAGCCCAAAATGGCGCCACATCGATGGTGATCGACACGTGAGAAGAGCTAAGGCGAAGTTTTGAGGATTCCGGATTTCGAATTCCGAATTCCGAATTCCTGAGCGGTCCCTGAGCGTTAGTCAAAGGGCGGATTCCGAATTCCTGATTCCGAATTCCTGAATTACGGCATACTTGCTTTTTTACTTCATACTTCATACTTCACACCTCAAACTTGCATTTTCCATCATCCATCATCCATGCGCGAAGCGCTCATCCATCATCCATCAAAGTGCCTTATCTTTGCCGCCGCTCAATAAACAAGCATGGAAAAGATAGTATTAGGCGTGATTCGTGAGGGTAAAGTACCTCCCGATCATCGCGTTCCTCTCACACCTCAACAATGTATTGGGGTGATGGAGAAATTCCCTCACGTAAAAGTGATCGTACAACCAAGTCCGATTAGAAAGTTCGTTGATTCAGATTATAGCAGCCTAGGCATCGAAATGTCTGAAGACCTTACGAAATGCGATATTCTTCTAGGTGTAAAAGAAGTTCCGATTGATACGTTGATTCCAGAAAAGACCTATCTTTTCTTTTCGCATACCCTGAAAAAACAAGCGCACAACGCGAAACTTCTCAAGGCTGTTCTCGACAAAAGGATCCGACTAATCGACTACGAAACCATTCGCGATACCAATCACAAACGTATTATCGGCTTTGGTCGATACGCTGGCATTGTTGGCACTTACGAAGGTTTCAGAGCATTCGGAATAAAGCACAAATTGTATGAGTTGAAATCTCCATCCAATTGTGCCGACCGCAAAGAGATGGAAGAAGAGATGAAACATATTGCGCTTCCTTCAAATACAAAAATAGTTGTTACCGGATTCGGTAGAGTAGGGAATGGGGCGGAAGAAATTCTCAAACTTCTTCCAATTAAAAAGGTGACTCCAGTTGAATTTTTGACCAAGAAATTTGATCACCCTGTTTATGTGCATTTAGATACGCATGAGTATTACGAGCGCAAAATTGATGGTGGTTTTGATAAGAAGGATTTTTATAATAACCCAGATCACTACTTCAGTGTGCTACAAAGTTATGTAAAGAAATCTGATCTCTACATCGCTTGCCATCTCTGGGCTTCAGGCAACCCTCCTTTGATTACCAAAGAGGATGTTTCACATAAAGATTGGAAGTGTTTAGTAATTGCCGATATCAGTTGCGATACTGAAGGACCAATAGCTCCAACTATTAGAGCTTCGAAAATTTCTGATCCTTTCTTTGGCTATGATCGTTTCAATCATGTTGAAACTGATTTGGATGATGCAAATGCGATCTGTATGATGACCATTGATAATCTGCCTTGTGAGCTTCCAAAAGACGCGTCAGAAGATTTTGGCAATGAATTAATCGATAAAGTATTTCCTCTTCTGTTAGTAGAAGATCAGAATGATATTATTTGGAAAGCAACAGAAACCACATTTGACGGTGAACTAACACCTCATTTTGAGTACTTGCATGATTACGCGATGAATGCGTAATTACTTTCCTGACTGATTTGTAAATTTGAATGTGATGGTGCCGCTTTGTTTCTTAGCGGCACTTTCTTTTGCATCAAACTTCCATTTGCGCGCATAGGTTAATGATTCCGCGCGAATACACTCATCCGTTGCACTTGCATTATCAATCCAAGCATTAGTGACTTCACCAAATTGATTCACGTCGATATGCACAATTACTTTTCCTGCAGATTTGCAACGGTATGTTGGCTTTGGTGATTTTGAGGGTTTGCGACCAGCTAGATCAAATTCTGCAGAAACAGCACCAGCGAAACTTTGATCACCACCATTCGGGTTGGTCTTGTTTGGGTCTGGATTTTTGTTTTTATCCGATTTGCCTGGATCTTTCTTGTCTTTTGCGGGGTCTTTTACACTGTAATCTTTGTGACTAGTTGCTAATCGATCTTTTTCAGCTTGTTCTTCTTGGCGCAA
>JBIIBU010000269.1:0-3130 GCA_044239235.1 Flavobacteriales bacterium | reverse complement strand
AAGATTGAGGTCTTTGTATGTTTTGGTGGTTTCAATTTTATGCACTCGACTCACATAGGCGATGACGTCAATTCCCATGCGGTGAAGTATCATTTTGGCTATTGCGCCACCAACAACACGTGAAGCAGTTTCACGCGCCGAAGCTCTGCCGCTGCCGCGGTGGTCGCGATGACCATATTTTGCATCGTATGTATAGTCGGCATGACCAGGGCGGTAGATGTCTTTTATTCCATCGTAATCTTTACTGATTTGGTCCTTGTTTTTTATAACAAAGCCTATTGGCGTTCCAGTGGTTTTGCCATCAAATACGCCAGAAAGAATTTCAACTTGATCGTCTTCCGTTCGAGGCGTTGTGATATGACTCTGACCTGGCTTCCGGCGGTCGAGTTCTGATTGTATAAATTCTTGGTCGAATGGGATTCCTGCAGGACAACCGTCGACGATTCCACCGATGGCTGGGCCATGTGATTCGCCGAAAGTAGTGAGTCTGAATAGGGTTCCGAAAGTGTTTGCAGCCATAATGCAAATATTGTAGTTTGAAAAGAAATCCTGTCTAAGGTAGGTATAAGTTTCAAAAGAAATCTAACTTGCGCCCGTATGAAAATTCTCATTAAAAATATCAAGGGATTGGTGGGTGTCTTTGACGCTGCACCAAATAAGTTGAGCGGCAAGGGGATGGGTCAATTGCCTGTTCTGAATGATGCATGGTTGGCTATCGAAGATGGATTGATAGCGGATTATGGAAAGATGCATGATTGGCCGGGGATAAGCGATTGGCGCGATTTGGAGGTGGTAGATGCGGATGGAGGATGGGTCGCGCCGGCGTTTTGTGATTCGCATACGCACATTGTTTATGCGGCTGCTCGTGCTGGAGAGTTTAGTGATAGAATAAAAGGACTGACTTACGAAGAGATCGCAGCTAGGGGCGGGGGGATTTTGAATTCAGCCGCAAAACTGGCTTCAGCTAATGAGCAAGCTTTATTTGAATCAGCTTTTGCGAGATTGGAGGAGGTGAAGGCTACAGGTACAGGGGCTATTGAAATTAAGAGTGGATATGGATTGAGTGTTGAGGCAGAATTGAAAATGCTCCGCGTCATTCAACGATTGAAGGAAGAGAGTCCAATGACTATTAAGTCCACATTCCTAGGTGCGCATGCTTATCCTGCAAATTATAAAAATGATAAAGCAGGTTACATCAAGTTGATCATTGATGAAATGATGCCAGAAGTGGCAAAGCAAGGATTGGCCGACTATATCGATGTTTTTTGCGAAGAGAATTATTTCAGTGTAGATGATACGCTTCGCATTTTGGAAGCTGGAAATAAGCATGGATTGGTGCCGAAAGTGCACGTCAACCAGTTCAATAGTATCGGTGGGGTAAAGGCTTCTGTTGATTCTGGAGCTTTGAGTGTTGATCACTTAGAGGTAATGAGTGAAGCAGATTATGAGGCTTTGGTGAATAGCAATTGCATTCCGGTGGGATTGCCGGGTTGTTCTCTTTTCATCAAGATTCCATATACTCCAGGAAGGGCTATTATTGATCGAGGATTGCCGCTTGCATTAGCAACAGATTACAATCCGGGTTCTTGTCCATCTGGGAATATGAACTTGGTAATGAGTTTGGCTTGCATTCACATGGGAATGACGCCAGAGGAGGCGATAGCAGCAAGCACGATTAATGGTGCTTATGCAATGGGTGTTTCGGATATTTTGGGAACTATTACACCAGGTAAATTGGCGAATATTGTGATTACTCGTCCAATGAATGAGTTGGCTGAGTGGCCATATTACTTTGGCGCAAATCCGATAGTAAGAACCTTGATTAAGGGGATTTAAAGTTCAGCTTTGATAGATTCGATGGCTTTGCGAATTTTGGTATTGCCAACCGCTGCTTCTAGTTTGAAAATTTCGCGGCTTAGATCCATGCCGTTGCTTACGGGAGTAACGCGGGTATAAGCTTCTTTGATTATTTCGAGCACTTCTTCTTTGGCATCTTTTACAAGTTCCCAAGTTTCGTTAGAAACATAAATTTGAAGAGAAACATTGTGTTCAAATTCTTCTCGTACACTTCTTATAAGTTCTAGTTGCAGCGATCCTGCGCTAACGGATGCGATGCTTTGGCGCATCACCAAACTCGATGGTGCGATTCTTTCAAGCATAATAACAAGCCTTTCATAAGCTGGGATGCGCACGCTGCTCATTGCTTTATTATTGTCGGCTTTGATTGTAAACATCCAAGAGCGCTCTTTGTATTGCAACCATGCAGTGAACATTCGGTTGACAAGCACCAGAAGCAGAATAAATGCGGCTAAAGCAAGGAATAAAAGTGAAAGATTTTGCATAATTGAAGGGCGATTGGTGTAATTCGATGCGAAGATACTAAACATAGAAGCAACCCTTAAACGATGGAATTATTGTTTGATTTTTTCGGACTTTTCTATTGAATAGTTTATTTATCTTTGGATTGTAAAGGGAAATTCCAAAATACTTAAAGACTGAATGATATGAAACATCTATTATTATTTATCACTCTGATAGCAGCCTCTTTTGGCATTTCTGCTCAAGATTTAATTGTAAAAACAGATTCTACAAAAGTTGAAGCCAAGATCACCGAAATCTCGGATTTTGAGATTAAGTACTATGATTGGGATAATCAATCAGGACCATTGTTTATAGTTGCTGTAGATAAAATTGCATATATCAAATTTGCAAATGGGAAGATCACTAATTACGCTAATCACGCTAACTCGTTGAGCACAGATGTGGATGCTGCTGCAATTAATCGGAAGAATATTCTAAAGGTTTCTCCATTTTCTCCAATGACAGGACATTTGGATTTTGAATACGAACGTGTTTTTTCGAAGAGGATGACGTGTGTTTCAGAGGTCGGTATCATTGGTGTAAATGCCAACAAATACGCCGACAATAAGGGCTTGGGAGTATTCTTTTCTGGAGGACTGAGATTTTATAAGGGACAAGAAATCCGGGAGAAAAATACGTTTTACAATAACAATTTTTCAGGCTTGTATGCACAAGCTAAACTAGGTTTTGAGGTCTATAATTTCGATTATAATTATTGGGAACAATCTAGTACAGGCAGCACTGAAAAGACCCAAAATGAAAATGTTGT
>JBIIBU010000268.1:0-3134 GCA_044239235.1 Flavobacteriales bacterium | reverse complement strand
TACACAAACCCAAAATGGTTCAATTCTGGGCTTTTGTATTGCTCGATCAACCAGGTTATACCACGAATGTATTTGATAAACACACGCATTTGAAAATTGGTAAGCCGCATTTCAGTCAGTGGTTGGCATTGTTTAATGAAACAGTAGACGAGCTCTTCGAAGGAGAAAAAGCGTCGGATGCCAAATTTCGCGCAACAACTCTGGCTTGGACCTTTGGAGAGAAAATGGAAAAACTTCATTCTTCAACATGAATAGAAGACGATTTATAAATACATCATCGACAGGCTTGGCTGGAATGCTCTTGCTTCCCTCTTTTCTTCAATCTTGTAAAAAGGAAAATCCTTACGATGATATTCAATTCAAAGGTTCTGTTGGTATTGTTGGAGCCGGCGCAGCCGGATTATATGCTGCCTATCTCCTTTCTCAAAAAGGTATCAACGTTCAAATTTTCGAAGCGTCAGATCGCATTGGTGGACGAATTAGAAGTCTCACAGGCTTTTCTGATTTCGATATCGATCTTGGCGCCGAAACTATTCATGGTGAGCATAGCGCTTGGTATGATTTGGTAAGGAAACAAAATGGCGTTTTCATTACGAGTGATCTCAAGGATTATTATTACATCAACGATCAATTGCTTGACGAAGATCAAGCCGCATCGAATCCTGATTTTGCCGCTGTATCCGCTGCTTTCGACGCTATTTCAACATATACAGAATCGGACATCCCTCCATCCGCGTACGCCAACACTGTAAATTTACCGGAATCAGTTCGTCCCATTTTCAATGCATGGACAGGCAATGAAAACGGAACAGATTACAATCGAATCGGCATGTCGGGACTCTATCAAGCGGATCAACTTTGGTCGGCAGGAGTAGAAAATCTCATGCTTCAAAATTCGGATTTACTTACTGTTATTGAATCGGCTTTTTCATCGGTACTGTCCAAGGTTACTTTAGAAACACCAATTTCTTCTATTGATTATTCAACAGGTAAAGTAAAACTTACCGATACTAATGGTGTCGTGTATGAAAAAGATCGGGTCATTGTTACATCTTCTATCAAAGTATTATTTGATCAAGTAATTGACTTCATCCCAAATCTTCCTCCTCTTCATTTGCAGGCAATCAATACACTTGGAATGGGAGATGGCCTGAAGATCATTTTAAAATTCAATGAAGCTTTTTGGCCTGCGAACACGGGCAGTGTCATTGGTCCTGGTCCTGTTCCCGAATTCTGGACTACAGCTTCCGGAGGTCGAAGTGACAACAACAATTTACTTACCGCTTTTGTAAATGGTGAAAATGCAGAAAGTTTGATCGCTCTTGGCGATGCAATGATTCCAGCTATTCTCGCTCAATTAGACACCTTCTTTGGGAATGGCGTGGCTACAGCAAACTACGTAGATCACTTTATAATGAATTGGGGTGACATGCCCTATATAAGAGGTGCTTATTCTTATCCAAAACCAGGTATGGCCCCTGAAACAAGAGGCTTGCTCAAAGAACCTGTGCAAAACAAAATCTATTTCGCTGGTGAAGCAGCGCATGATGGTGGACATCATGGAACTGTTCACGGAGCAATGGAATCAGCCCTTTCAGCGGTAACCAAAATATTGACTACTGCATGAAAAAGAGGCTAAGAAATATTTTCACCATTTGCGTGTTGTGCATTGCAGCTAACAAAAGTGTTGGTCAACTTTCATTGCATCTTGGATATAATTATTTGAAGGCCCAAGAATGGGATGACATTGTGCACACATACAATTTTTCTCGTCCTTGGATGAACACAGAATTGAAACCCATGACGCATGGTTATGAAGCAAGACTTGGATGGCTTTACCGATGGAATACATTAAGAAGTATTTACGTACAACCTCAAATTGGTTTTAGGCAATTCACTTCAAGCGCTGCAAACGACGGTGAAGAGCTTTACCTCAGACTACATCAATACACATTGCAATGTGATTTGAATTTTAGTCCGAAAGCATTTTTTGGAGGCATTGCATCAGGACCAATTGGAACACGTTGGATGATGTACTTCAGTCCAGCAATACACATATGGCAACCTTATGCATCGCAAAATGAAAAGCCGCTCTATGTAGATGGTGTTGGTGATACAAGCGAGGATTTTGAAGAATATACTCCTAGCATTTTCACTTGGAGTGTTGCTATGGGAACGGGATATCGCTCTATTATGGTGGCAAAGAAATTTATCATCAGTCCAAAATTTGGCGTGCGCTATTTTTTAAATACAGATATGGAAGACTTTGATGTTGTCGTTTCTGGAAGCAATCAAACAGGTTTGAAGAGTGAAGCTAAAAATTATCTCATCTTCGAAAGTGGCCTCGAAATTGTTTGGATTTTCAAAAGAACAAAAAGCGGAAAGGGGTACGTTAAGCCTTGTAGTAATTGTTGATAGCTTTAGGTAGTAGGTAGTAGGTAGTAGGTAGATCTTAAATAAGAAATTAGAAATTAGAAATCAGAAATAGTTATGAAGGGATTGATTATAATGTTGGGAATTTGGGGGATTGGCACGGGGGCTTTTGGTCAGGATTTGGTGGCTATCGAGGATAGCTTGTTGATGTATTACACTCAACTTTCTTCGGCAACTTTGAATGCTGATCGCGATAGTGCGAGTGCTAAAATGAAAACATTCTTTATTGAAAGCTTCAATAATCCTGAAACGTTTGATTACGCATTTTCAAAACTTCGCTTCTGTACTATCAAGTCCTCGGATAATCTAGTGCGTTTGTTTAATTGGAATCAGCCGAATGAAGATGGTACATACAAGTATCATTGTTTTATTCTTAGAAAAATAGTGAAGGGAAAAAAGCAAATTAGTTTTGATTGGTTTGAGCTCACACAAGCAAAAAGAGAGGCTGATAAAATTGAATCGAAATACTTGAACGCGGATAAATGGATTGGAGCTTTATACTATGATATTATTCCAGTAGGAAAGAAAAATGTGGATACATACGTGCTTCTCGGTTGGGAAGGAAAGGATGATGTTACAACACGTAAAATGATTGATGCGATTGAGTTTACAGGCAATAAAGTTCGACTCGGCGCCAACATTTTCAAGACAGCGACTGGCACACAAAAGAGAGTAATTTATGAGTACAGCAATGACATCAG
>JBIIBU010000267.1:0-3147 GCA_044239235.1 Flavobacteriales bacterium | reverse complement strand
GTTATAATCGTATTGTGTTCTACATCTTTCACTAATCCAAGTCCTAAAATAAGTCTATTACCTCTTAAAACGGCAACTGCGCTTCCTTCATTCACACAAGGTGGCTCTATTTTTCCGCCATGCATTCGTGCTTCATGAACGTATAATTCTGTGCTGTAAAATCCACCGAAATTATTGATGGTGGCGGTCATGTATTCAAGCGGATAGTATGCTTTTAGAAAAAGAGATTGATAACTTTCTACGGCATAACTCGCGCTATGTCCTTTGGCAAATGCATATCCTGCAAAGCTTTCAATTTGACGCCATACTTCCGAAATGAGTTCTGGTTTATGACCTTTCAATGCGGCTTTATCAAAAAATGCTTGTCGTGCATTATCGAACTCTTCACGTCCGCGGAACTTACCAGACATACCTCGACGAAGGGAATCCGCCTCGCCCAAATCAAGCCCACCAAAGTAGTGCGCTACTTTAATCACATCCTCTTGATATACCATTACACCGTAGGTTTCAGGCATAATCTCAAGCATTACAGGATGCGCATTTTTTCTCTTTTCAGGAAATCGATGTCGCAAAATAAATTCACGCATCATTCCTGATTGAGAGACTCCAGGACGAATAACGCTACTAGCGGCAACTAGTCCTAAATAATCATCTACTTGAAGCTTAGTGAGCAACATTCTCATGGCAGGAGATTCGACATAAAAACAACCAATGGCTTTTGCATTTCGAAGCAGATCTTTTATTCTTTCATCACTTTTGAAACGCTTCATATCATGAATGTCGAACACTTCATGATCAGGCTGATTGTATTGAATAATCTCAATGGCTTCTTTGATTTTTCCAAGACCTCTTTGAGACAAAATGTCAAACTTATAAATACCTGCATCTTCCGCTACCACCATGTCGAAGTGGGTTGTCGGGAATCCTTTTGGTGGTAAAAATGTGGCAGTAAAATGATGAATTGGTTTTTCTGTAATGAGAATTCCCGCTGCGTGAATGCTAATATGATTGGGAAAATCTTGCAAGAGAGAACTGTATTGCAAAACCAGCTTTTGCAATTGATCAATTTTCGCATGATCGAATTTACCATCCGACAATAGATCAATATCACTTTTAGGCAATCCAAAGACTTTTCCCAATTCACGCACTACAGCGCGATATTGAAATGTGACGTAAGCACCCAGGAGGCATACATGCGGGAATTTTGAAAAAATGAAATTGGTTATATCCTCACGATCTGTCCACGAGAAGTCTATATCGAAATCGGGCGGATTTTTTCTATAGAGATTAATGAATCGTTCAAAGTATAAATCAAGTTCAATGGGATCAACATCGGTAATTCGAAGTATGTATGCAATGATGCTATTAGCTCCGCTGCCTCGGCCAACATAGAAGAATCCTTTGCTACGAGCATATCGCGTAATATCCCAGTTGATCAAGAAGTAAGCGAGGTAATCTTTTTCTTTGATAATGGCCAACTCCTTCGCTATGCGATCTCGGATAACTTGATTGACTTCCGGATAGCGGTAACTCATTCCCTCTTCACAGAGCTGCTCGATTAATTTGTAATCCCCTTCTACTGTGCCTGTATATGTTGCTTGATTTTGATGCGGTGCTTCATGACCAAAGTCAAACTGAATGGAACAGCTTTCAATTAGTCGTTTTGTGTTCTCGACTATTTCTGGAAATTCTTCGAAGAGCTGTTCTAATTCTGCTGGAGCTATTAGTTTTTCATTTTCATCAGCCTCTTCTGTTTTTGGGAGTCGACTGAGAATAATGTTGTTGTCTATTGCTCGAAGAAGCCTATGCGCATTGAAGTCACGCTTGTTTCTAAATGTGATAGGAGCGAGAATTACGAGTTTATTCAACCAGTTTTTTTCCTCACTAAATTTCAAACGATTGATATCGCGCGGACGAATACCAATGAATTCATTTTCTTCTAATTCTTCAAAACCGAATGAACGTTCATTCGGTTTGAAGGGATAAATAATATACGTGTTGGCCAATTGAGGCGCACGTTCCTCGTAATCTAGTTTTTCGTGCATGTGTTGCGACAAATGCACGTTGAGATGATAAAATCCGTTGTTGTTTTTTGCTAAACCTAAATACTTCATTTCAACTCCATTTCTGAAGTCTATTCCCAGCATAGGTTGAATACCATGTTTTGCTGAAAGCCTCACAAAATCAAGCGAAGAAGAAGTATTATTAATATCCGTAAGGGCGAGTTTTGTTATGCCTTGTTCTGCAGCTAGCGCAAGCAGTTCATCGGGAGGTATAGTGCCGAAGCGAAGAGAATAATATGAATGTGCGCACAGATACATAATGCGTTATTCTTCTTCTTTTCTTTTTCTAGCGCGGGTTTCGCCCATGCCAAACATCTCCAATTCCTGATAGATTTCGTAGTCGTATTCAGGCACAATGCGCTCTCCAATAGGTTTGAGTAAGTGCATGCCTGTAGCTCTAGGATTTTTAATTTCAGGAGAAAGAGGATAGGCATTCATCCATTCTGCAGGTGGGGTAACTAGCATGGGGGTTATTTCAGCAAGAGGCGTTGAAACATCGAGCCACTTTCTTTCATTTTCTTTATCAAGAATAAGAGGAGAACGATGGTGGCCTAATTTGCGTAAAACTGAGTTTGCAGCGGTGGTTATAATTGCGAATGATTTTATTATTTCTCCAGTGGATGTGTTTATCCACTCGTCCCAGATTCCAGCCATTGCAAAAGGTCGTTCACCGTTTCGCATGTAAACGCAGAATGGTTGGGATAGTCCAATGTCTTTAGGACCTTCAAAAAAGCAATCAGCTATTACTAGACATCGTTGCGATCTAATGGGCTTTCGGAAAGATGGTTTTTCGAGTATGCCTTTTGCGCCGATATAGCTTTCCAAGTCATCTTTATTATGGTCTCCTTCTGCCCGGGCATTTAGAAAGAGCATTGGTTTTTTTGCCCATGATGGCATTAGTCCAAAACGAAGTAGGTCTAGTTCGTTTGGTTCTTTCGATGTGATGACTGGTGCATAGACTCCTGCCCCAACATTGGGGTTAGGCTCAAAGCTGAGATTTGGTTTGGCAGTCACGCCAAACTTTTTCTCAATTTCCTTGATTTTGGTTACAGTTGCATATCGTCCGCACATCTTGGATGAATTT
>JBIIBU010000264.1:0-3157 GCA_044239235.1 Flavobacteriales bacterium | reverse complement strand
CAATAGGCGTGTTGCTTCTCCCCACTCTGCTGATTTGTTATCGTAATTGTCTTTAATATCTTGTAAGAAAGACTTTGCTCTATCGTTTTTGTTGAGCTCCATATTCACTTTCGCAGCCTTCAACATATACTGAGGAGCTGTGAAGTTCTTGCTGCTGCTAGATGAAGCGCGCTTAGCTGCTTTATCCAACCATGAAGCTGCTTCTTCAAGATTTCCCAATTGAACGTAGCAATCACCAATGTTGCCAATTGCAATAATCCCTACAGTTTCATCATCAAAATCTGCATTTTTAAAATGCTCGATAGCCTTATCAAATTCGCCCATGTCGCGGTAGTTGATACCACACCAGTAACTAGCTACCATTCCAGCTTTAGTTCCGCTGTATTTTGTTGCAATTTCCTCAAAACCAGCAAAATCAGGTCCTCCGTTCAAAGCCATAGAAGCTGAATCGATTTCTTGATATTGAATAGCCTTGAATATAGCATTCTGAGCTTCTGTTTCTTTAGGGCCCTTAATAGCAAACTGATACACCAAGAATCCAGCGATAGCAGCTACAATCACGCCTCCACCTATATAGATGCTCTTGCGATTCTTCTCAAAAAAAGACTCTGCTTTACCGTACACTTCCTGTACATTCACGATAGTATCGTCATTGTTGTTCTTAGACATAGGTCAAAAATTTGTGGATGCAAAATTAAACGGATTTCTCAATCGTCCTAATTTAGATTTAACAAACTGTATTCGTGGCTCTTGGCTATTGGCTGTTGGCTTTAAGCTATAAGCAGTAGGCTAATCGAAAAACTTATAGCCTAAAGCTTAGGGCCTAAAGCCTAAAGCCATTATCTTAGCGCTTCAACACTTTATCGATTTAATGAATTACGCAAAAACTCTTCTGTCGCTGATTATTTTAGTGATAATTGCCTCTCAAGCCACTGCTCAAAAAAAATATCAAAGTCTACTCTGGAAAGTGACTGCCCCAGGAATGGAAAAACCATGCTACCTCTACGGGACTATGCATGTTAGCGGTAAAGTAGTATTTCAATTAGGCGACCAATTCTATAATGCCATTGAGGGAGTAGATATCGTGGCGCTCGAACTTGAGCCTGAAGCTTGGCTTCAATCGATGTTCGACCGCAATGGTTTCGGACGCTACAGCGGCGGCAGTGAAGATGACTATTACGGCGGTGGTTATGGCAGCAGCGGCACAAACCCGCTAGTTGGCTATTTCAAACTCGACGAAGAAGTGCAAGAAAGTGTAATGGGAATTCTTGCTTATGAGCCTCCACTCCTTAATTATATGCTCACCCGTTTTGATGAATACGGCGAAAGTGCCGACTTCGAAGAAAACACTTGGTTGGATATGTATATCTACCAAACCGGTAAAAAGCTTAATAAAAAAACTATCGGACTCGAGACCTACCAGCAAAGTATGGATTATGGTAAGCTCGCGAGAAAAGAAGAACGCAACACAAAAACAAACAAAAGCCTTGATAATGAAGACCGCAAAAATCTTCGCGAACTTCAAGGACAAATTGAGCCAGCATACCGCCGTCAAGATCTCGACCTTGTAGACAGCATCTCTTGGGCGGGAAATAGCCAGGCTTTCAACAAATACATTCTTGTAGAAAGAAATAAAGTATTCGTTCACACTATTGACTCTGTTATTAAAGCAGGTCAAACCATTTTCGCAGGAATGGGCTGCGCGCACATCCCTGGGAAAGAAGGTGTGGTGGAAATGCTCCGCGCTATGGGTTACACCGTAGAACCACTAGACAAGGGAACACGCGATGCGAAGCGTCGCGCAAAGTTGGACAAGGTTGTCTACAAAAGAAACTACTCAAAATTCACTTCTGGTGATAAGCAAGTGAGTTTCGATACTCCAACTACAGTTTATCCATTGGGTACCGGAATGAATAGCCAAGCTTGGCTTTCAATGGACATTCCTAATGGGGCCAACTTCCTTGTATATCGATTGAAAACGTATGCTGGATACGCTAAAAAAGATGCAGATTTCTACATGGCTTCAATCGACTCCATACTTTATGAAGCGATTCCCGGTGATATCATTTCTTCCAAAAGAATTACTGTGCAAGGGTTTCCAGCATTCGACATCATCAGTAAAAATCGCCGTGGAGATTTTCAACGTCGCAGAGTCATCGTTGCTCCTGAAGAAGTTATTATCCTAAAACTTACAGCTTCGAATGAGAAGGTAGGTAAAGGCTATGGCGATGAATTCTTCAATAGTTTTAAAATAGACTACAACGCTAAAATTAGCACTGCGCATTCGTGGACATCTCCAGACAAATCTTTTTCATTAAAAGTACCGGGAGATCTCACCACGTTCGTCACGGAAAGTAAATTCGACAAACAAAGCAACATCGAGCTTTCTTCATTTGATAAAAATTCAAATAGCTATTTCATTGCCTACAGATACACGTTAGGCGAGCCTAACTTTTTGGACGAGGATACATATCTCGCAGAAACAGCAGAGGATGCCTATCTCGAAGACTTTAAACTCGAAAAAATTCATTCGTATCCAGCTGCTGTTGACGGATATGCCGCTGTTAAAGGAAAATACAAGAATAAAAAAGACGAGGTATCATACGCAATGTTTGTTGCACAAAATCTGAATCGTTACGCTTTCATCGTTAACTCCTCTGACTCAGCAATCGCGCAAAACTTTTTCAACAGCGTGGATTTTGCTATTCCTCAATACACTAAATTCTACAATTATGTGGACACACTCGTTCATTTCAAAATGGAAATTCCATTTGATTTGAATGAAGAACAAAAAGACGCAGATTATGGCTTCAATTGGGATTCAGACGATGAAATAAATGAAGCTGAAGATGTTTCAGAGAGAATCAGAATTTATCCCCCACAATCGCCAGAAAGCGTTCTAGTAAGACTAAAGCGCTACAATAAATTCTACCAACTCAAAGACAGCACGACATTCTTTGAACGCGTAGAAGAAGATTTTTCAGAATACGGTGATTTGAAGTTAACCAAAGGTGAAATAGTAAATACACCGACAGGATTTAAGAGATCCTATGTAGCAACGGATACCTCATCAACTCGTGCAATTCATTACCTTGTTCAATTGCACAATCTTTCATATTATGAGGTTTCAACAAGTATCGATACTATTTCAGGAAAA
>JBIIBU010000265.1:0-3157 GCA_044239235.1 Flavobacteriales bacterium | reverse complement strand
GTCTATTACAAAAAAATGATTGGAGTAGGAGTGGGCTATCGCACGAATAGCGCTGCTGTGGCGATGCTTGAAGTGCAAGCGCATCCTTATTTCAAAATTGGTTATGCTTACGATAGAGAGTTTAATGATTTAGGAACTATTGCAGGAAGCACGCATGAAATCATGTTGCGTTTCATGATGGGGCCTAAAGGTTCACAAATCTCACCTCGTTTGTTCTAATAGATTCAAATTCTATGAATATGAAATTTCAATATATAGTTTTCTTTTTAATGATTCTCGCTGCTTGCGGAACATCATCAAAATTGAAATATGCCGAAAAGCTTTACGCTGATAAATCATATGCTGAGGCTGCTAAAGTTTGCGAGTCAATCAAAGGGGATGATCCTTTGAAATATAAAATTCTTGCACTTAGTCATTTTGAAATGCTTCACATGGATAAAGCAGAGGAGTCATTCGCAAAGGTGCCAGATGAAAATATGGCCACAGAAGATAAGGTGAAATATGCTGAGGCATTAAAGCAAACGGGTAATCTTGGCGAGTCAGCTAGAATAGCGAATACCATTTCAAATTCGGAGGCCGGACCTGAAGTTCTTCTATACAGAAATCCCCTTGTTCAGGCTGCAGAAGACCAGATAAAAGTTTACGCGGAAGATTTCAATACTACGGATGATGAAATGACACCGTTTTTCTATCAAGGGAAAATGTACTTCTTGTCAAATCACGAGACCATGTATTCCCCTCGACAAAACTTTCAGTGGAATGATAAACCATACTTGCAAATTGCCGATTCTTCCGGGAATTATAACAACGCATTCAAAAAAATGAATTCCCGTCTGCACGATGGTCCGGTAACTATTGCAGAGAGTCTAGATGCAATTTTGTTCAATAGAAATGTTCAACCAAAAGGGAAAAACACTCCTGCTCGTGTCACAATTCATCAGAAGAAAATATCAACGCTTAATGACAGTAAGTCTGAAGAAATAGATTTTTTCGCTACTGAGTTTAGTTCTGTGCATCCTTATTTGAACGCAGATGGAAGCAAACTATATTATGCCGCCAAAGCTCTAGAAGGAAAGGGTGGTATGGATTTGTACATGGTTATTCGCAACCAAGATGGAAGTTGTCAAGACCCAAAATCATTAGGGGATAACGTCAATACATCAGCTGATGAGCTTTATCCAACATTCCTAACAGATAGCATTCTTGTTTTCTCATCCAATAGAGCTTCAGGTTTTGGTGGATTGGATTTATATGCTTCAACAATGGATCGCGATGGAAACTGGTCTAAGCCTCGATTGCTCGACCTGCCGATCAACAGCACCCGCGATGATTTCTATATGATCGAATCTCCTGATGAACAGGGAAAATACTATTTCACAACAAATAGAGATGGCAACGATAATATCTACAGTGCACTTGTTCCAAATTCACTTTTCGGAGGTTGGGAAGTGACTCTCGTAAATTCTGAAACCAATGAGGTTCTAAGAGGTGATACCATTAAAACCCAATATGAAGTTTCTTCTATTCCATCAGAAGTGATGATTACAGATGATTCAGGCGTAATAAAAGCGAATGCTAAAGGGGGAACTCTGAATATAGTGGCGAATGGATACAAACAATCGCAAGTATCATATTCTGCGCCTCGACACGCTTATTTTAGAACATTGCAACAGAACGTCACGCTTACACCTGTGACAACATTAGATGTAAATGGTGTTGTTAAGGATGAGAAATCAGGTGATCCTATTAATGGAGTGAAAATCCGAATTATTGGGGTTAATGGAGTGGATTCAATCATAACCCTCGACAATGGAACTTTCTCTCAAGAAATAGACTTGAAGAAGTTTGGGTTGAGTTCAAATGTTGATATTGAACTTGAACGTGCTGGCTATATACCTAAATCCATTTCAGATGTGAAATTAAAAAGTGGTTCAACGCAACTTGATTTGAACTCGATTGTGGATTTGACTATGCAGAAGATCAATATTGGTGATGACCTCGGAGCAATCGTAGAAATCAAGCCGATTTACTTTGAAACAGCGAAATGGGATATTACCCCACAAGGCGCAATTGAATTAGATAAAATAGCAAACATCCTTCTGGACAACCCGCAATTTATAATTGAGTGTGGTTCACATACGGACTGCCGATCTTCCCGAAAATCGAATCAAGAATTATCTGCTAAAAGAGCAAATTCAACGGCTCAATACTTTGTCAACAAAGGGGTAGGAGCAGCGCAGTTGAAGTACAAAGGCTACGGCGAAGACTTTCCAGTAAATGATTGCAAATGTGAGGGCACGGTTAAAACTACTTGCTCAGAAGACGAACTTGCTTTGAACAGAAGAACGGAGTTCAAAGTGTTAAGCAGTAACGAAGAAATCCTTGCAAGTTATGTAAATGCTGCAGCTTCGGCAAATGGATCAGAAGGAAATACTTTAGGAAACAATGTATCCACTCCAGCAGCGGATTCTACCTCTGGGACACAGGGTGGTGTTGCTCAGCTAACATTATTGCCGGCTTTAGTAGAGGATTTATTCGTTATTGGGACAGATAAAAAATACTCAGGAGTCGCGTCATTCAATAATACGAATGCCATGCCCGCTGGCGCTGTATATATGGTTCAGGTTGGAGCTTTCCTTGAATATGTTGATTCAGATATTTTTACGGGTCTAGAACCAGTTTATATTGAGAAAACTCAAGCTGGTTTTACTAGATATTGTATCGGAATGTTTACATCTTATAGCAAAGCAGAAGCAGCAATGCAAGCGCTTCAAAAAAGAGGTTTCACGGATGCATTCATCGTTGGCTATTACAATGGTGTGAGGGTGCCGGTGCAGGAGCTACATAATAAGAGATAGGCTGTTAGCCGTTGGCTATTAGCTGTTGGCTTTTAGATTTAAGTTTGCATTTCGAATAATTTTGAGATCAATTGGAATAAAAAAAGGCTAGTGATTTTCACTAGCCTTTTTGTTTACTAGAAATCCTTAATATTAGTCGCAACAGCCAGGGGCACAGCATGCTGCTTTCTTTTCTGCATATACTGTGATACTGTATATACCAGCAGACTTGCCAAATTCTGAAATTTGATCAGCGCTCAAATACTTGCTTAAAATATCATTAGGTATAATAATCGGCTTGTTCTTTTGAATCGTAATAT
>JBIIBU010000263.1:0-3176 GCA_044239235.1 Flavobacteriales bacterium | reverse complement strand
TCGTCAGTTTCGTTTCGCTCTTTGCATCGGATTCTCCTCCGGTCTTTGCTGTCCTTGTTTGAATAATTCAAACTTCGTTGGGATAATACGTGCGGGCCAGAAGTTGTTGTTCAACTCTACATCTGCCGTTTCCAATTGTGGATCTAGCGCAATGCTTGTTGCCTCACGATCTAATGCGAAAACCTTGGTAACCGTAGGTTCTGACATCTTCCAGATTTCTGCTGGTATTTTGAAACGACGTCTAGTGCCGTCAGCAAACTCAAATTCGAAAATCAAAGGCATAATCAATCCACCCACATTCTCGACGGTTACTTGATAGTAATACCTGTCCGAATTGATCATTTTCTTTTCATCCTCTGTAAGACGCTTTGCATATTCTTCATAGTCTTTTACATCAAGCATTGTTACTTTGAATGGATCATAAGTAGTGTAAAAGTCAATGATGTCTTTGTCTACATCCATCTGGGTTACCATGCCTTCAGCTCTGTCGCGTTGAAGCGATATGTCTGCAGGTTGTGCATCTTTTAGTTCTTTTTTAAATGCATTCTCTACTTCTGGATTGCGAGTATTCCATTTGTAGAGTTTTACTTCTTTCAAATTCATATCACAATGTTCAGTGCCATAGAACCAACCTCTCCAGAACCAATCTAAGTCAACACCACTTGCATCTTCCATTGTGCGATAGAAGTCTTCTGGTGTCGGGTGTTTGAATGCCCAACGGCGAGCATATTCTTTGAATGCATAATCAAAAAGCTCGCGACCCATAATGGTTTCGCGAAGGATATTAAGCGCTGTTGCAGGCTTGCCGTAAGCATTATTTCCAAATTGATAAATGCTTTCGGAGTTGGTCATGATCGGCGACATTTTAGTTTTATCACCTTTCATATAATCTACGATGTTGCGCGCAGGACCGCGGCGAGTAGGGTAGTTGGGGTCAAATTCTTTTTCTGCCAAGTATTGCACGAAGGTGTTCAATCCTTCATCCATCCATGTCCATTGACGCTCGTCGCTGTTGATGATCATCGGGAAGAAGTTGTGACCTACCTCGTGAATGATTACTGAAATCATTCCCACTTTGGTATTCTCACTGTACGTTCCGTCTGCTTCTGGGCGACCGCCATTGAAACAAATCATTGGATATTCCATACCAATCCATTTGCTGTGAACAGAGATGGCCACTGGATAAGGATAATCTACTGTATGCTTAGAATACACGCGAAGTGTATGTGCCACGGCACGTGTGCTGTATTGCTCCCAAAGTGGATTTCCTTCTTTTGGATAGAATGACATCGCCAATGGTTTTTTACCACCAACATCTACTGCTTGTGCATCCCAAATGAATTTACGTGATGTGGCAAAAGCGAAGTCACGAACGTTTTCAGCTTTGAAAATCCACGTTTTCTCCGAAGTGCTTTTTGTTTTCTCTCTATTGATCGCCTCGTCTTGAGTGCAGATGATCACAGGTTCGTTGGATGATTTAGCTTTTTCAAATCGCTTCATTTGATCAGCAGTCAACACATCCTTTGGATTTTGTAATACTCCAGTAGAACCAATAATGTGATCTGAAGGAACTGTGATAGCTACTGTGTAATTACCGAAGTCAAGTGTGAATTCACCACCACCGAGGAATTGTTTGTGTTGCCATCCTGCATAGTCAGTGTAGACTACCATTCGAGGATAGAACTGCGCGATGGTGTAGAGGTAGTTTTTATCTTCTTCAAAATACTCATATCCACTGCGGCCACCTAGACGAATACGGTCATTGATATTATACCACCATTTGATTTTGAATGTATAAACAGCTCCCGCTTTCAATGGCGTTTCAAGATCGATACGCATCATAGTTTGATTTACCGTGTACTTCAAATCCTTGCCGGAAGCGTCTTTCACTTCTTCAAGTTTGAAACCACCATCGAACCAAGGCTCTAAGTCTACGATATCATTCAACGACATGCGATCACCAATCTTGGATTGCTCAATCGCATAAGCATCGCTGTTTTTGGCCATATTGTTTTGGTCAAGTTGCAGCCATAGATAATATAATACGTCGGGAGAATTGTTGTGATACGTGATTATTTCTTCTCCGCTTACACGCTGAAGATTGTCATCCAAACGGATTTTCATATTGTAATCCGCTTGCTGTTGCCAGTAAGCATGACCAGGAGCGCCGCTTGCAGTACGTTGTTCATTGGGAGTAGCCAACTCAGGACCGAGTTGTTTGAATTTATCTTCCCATTTTGTAATTTGAGAATGAGCCAAAACAGTGCTAAGCAAAACTGCAGAGAGGAGTAGTATTCTTATCTTCATGGAGACAAAAATAAGAAAGTATGCCTTTGGTAAGTGTTATTTGAGCAGCAAGGCCAAAGCAATTCCGCTAAGCACTAGTCCAATTACATTCTTCTTCGAAAACTTTTCTTTGAAGATGATAAAAGCTGCGAGTGCTCCTACGATAACAACACTCAAGTTATTAATAGGTAAAAGTGTTGACTTCGGCCAAAGAGCGAGGTCATAGCTTTTTATTAAGAAGAAAATACTTCCGTAGTTTACGATTCCAAGTCCAATTCCAGCAAGAGCATCACGCAATCGAAGGTGATAGCCACCGCCTTTAATTGTCTTGATTCCAATAATGGTTAAGCCAATTACTGCTGAGGTTAGAAATGGCAAACACGAATACAGTGCGAGTTCGCTATCGTTGGTCGGGTAATTAGAAAAGAACGCAATCGAGAAATCGATAACAGTTGAGCCTAGCAAAATCAGCATAGGATAACCAATCATTCTCCAATTGAATTTGCCTTCGCCTTCTTTCAAAGAAGAAAAAATAACACCTGCGATAGCAAGAATAATTGCAGTGGCTTTGATAGGTGTGATGGTTTCCGTATGATCAAAAATGGCGAATAGAATAACAGCCAAAGCCAAAGACATTTTCGAAGCAATGGTGGCTACCGACACACCTACTTTTTGAGCAGTAATAGCCATAAAGTAAAAAACACTGATGAAAATTCCACCCATGACAATTCCTGCTACCGACCAAAGTGGCCATTGGAAAGCGTCTTCCAGCGCACCTTTTCGATCATCGACCATAAACATGCCCAAAGAGAAAGCAGTGATATAATTGAAAACAATCGCTTCAAAAACGCGAATGTTCTTTATTTCAAACCACTTGAAAATAAGATAGA
>JBIIBU010000327.1:0-3181 GCA_044239235.1 Flavobacteriales bacterium | reverse complement strand
GTGATACAAAACGCGGTGTGGAAGAACTTACTTCGGACATTCCAAACGTAAGTGAAGAGGCAACACGTGACCTTGATGAAAACGGTATGATCCGCATCGGTGCTGAAGTGAAAGAAGGAGATATTCTTGTTGGTAAAATCACTCCAAAAGGAGAGACTGATCCAACCCCAGAAGAAAAACTTCTTCGTGCGATCTTCGGTGATAAAGCTGGTGACGTGAAAGATGCTTCATTGAAAGTTCCACCAAGCGCAAGCGGTGTGGTAATCGACAAGAAGTTGTTTAGCCGCACTATCAAAGACAAGAAACCTGTTAAGACAAACGAAAAAGCAATCATTGAAGCGCTTGATAAAGAGCACGACAAAGATGTTGCAGAACTAAGAAAAGTTCTAGTTGACAAGCTTATCGCTATTCTTAAAGACAACACTTGTCAAGGAGTATTCAATTACTTCAAAGAAGAACAAATTAAGAAAGGAACGAAGTTTACAGTTAAGTCGCTTTCTCTTCTAGACTACAGTGTGGTGAACACTGAAAGTTGGACAAAAGATGAGAATTTGAACCTTCTTGTAAAGCGTTGTGTGCATAACTACAACCTTCGTTATAACGAGCTTTTGGGTGGTTACAAGCGTAAGAAATTCCAATTGACTGTGGGTGATGAACTTCCAGCAGGAATTGTGAAACTTGCGAAAGTGTATATCGCGCAAAAACGCAAATTGAAAGTTGGTGATAAGATGGCGGGTCGTCACGGTAACAAGGGTATTGTTGCCCGTATCGTTCGCGATGAAGACATGCCATTCTTGGAAGACGGAACACCAGTGGATATCGTTCTTAATCCACTTGGGGTACCATCACGTATGAACCTTGGACAGATCTATGAGACCATTCTTGGTTGGGCAGGTTTGAAACTTGGTAAGAAATACGCTACTCCAATTTTCGACGGAGCATCATTGGCCGACATCAGCGCAGCTACAGAAGAAGCTGGAATTCCAGCTCACGGTGTATCTTACGTGTATGATGGCGGAACAGGTGAGCGTTTTGAACAACCAGCAACGGTGGGTGTGATTTACATGATCAAACTTAGCCACATGGTTGATGACAAGATGCACGCACGTTCTATCGGACCATACTCACTTATCACACAACAACCATTGGGTGGTAAGGCACAGTTTGGTGGTCAGCGTTTTGGTGAGATGGAGGTTTGGGCTATTGAGGCATTCGGTGCTTCGGCAATCCTTCAAGAGATCCTAACGGTGAAATCAGATGACGTTATCGGTCGTGCGAAAGCTTATGAGTGCATTGTGAAGGGCGAAAACATGCCAGTCCCAGGTATTCCAGAATCTTTCAACGTATTGCTGCATGAATTGCGCGGTCTAGGTTTGAATATTACTTTGAACCAAAACTGATCATTAAGTTCGTTTATTAATTAAGACACATCCTTAAAAAATATGCTTCAAGCAAAAAAAGTAAGCCGACCAAACAGTGATTTCAGATCAATCACTATCAGCCTTGCATCTCCAGAAGATATTCTGGAGCGCTCGCACGGTGAGGTATTGAAGCCTGAAACCATCAACTACAGAACATACAAACCTGAGAGAGATGGACTTTTCTGCGAGAGAATTTTTGGTCCAGTAAAGGACTACGAATGTCACTGCGGAAAGTATAAGCGTATTCGCTATAAAGGCATTGTTTGTGATCGTTGCGGTGTTGAAGTAACGGAGAAGAAAGTGCGTCGCGAACGTATGGGGCACATTACCCTTACAGTTCCTGTTGCTCACATTTGGTACTTCCGTTCACTTCCAAATAAAATTGGTTACCTTCTTGGTTTACCAACGAAGAAACTAGATCAAATCATTTATTACGAGCGTTATGTTGTAATCAACGCTGGTCCTGCGACCAATGCTGATGGCATTTCACTTTGTGTAAATGACTTCCTTACAGAAGAAGAGTACTTGGATATTTTGGAAAAACTTCCAAAAGAAAACCAATACTTGGATGATAAAGATCCGAACAAATTCTTGGCTAAAATGGGTGCTGAAGCTCTTTATGACCTTCTCAACCGTGTTAACCTTGATGAGCTTTCATACGATCTTCGTCACAAAGCAAACACTGAAACTTCACAGCAACGTAAGAACGAGGCTCTTAAGCGTCTTCAAGTTGTGGAAGCTTTCCGTGATGCAAATACACGTGTAGAAAACCGTCCTGAGTGGATGATCACGAAAGTGGTTCCAGTAATTCCACCAGAACTTCGCCCTCTTGTTCCACTTGATGGTGGCCGTTTTGCTACATCTGACTTAAATGACCTTTACCGTCGAGTTATTATTCGTAACAATCGTTTGAAACGTCTTGTTGAGATTAAAGCTCCAGAGGTTATCTTGAGAAACGAGAAGCGTATGCTTCAAGAAGCAGTTGACTCTTTGTTTGACAATAGCCGTAAATCGTCTGCTGTTAAGACAGAAAGCAACCGTCCTTTGAAATCACTTTCAGATTCATTGAAAGGTAAACAAGGTCGTTTCCGTCAAAACCTTCTTGGTAAGCGTGTTGACTATTCAGCGCGTTCGGTAATTGTCGTAGGTCCAGAATTGAAACTTCACGAGTGTGGTCTTCCAAAAGACATGGCTGCAGAGCTATTCAAACCATTCATCATCCGTAAGATGATTGAAAGAGGTATCGTGAAAACAGTTAAGTCTGCGAAGAAAATCGTTGATAAGAAAGAAGCAGTAGTTTGGGATATCCTTGAGAATGTATTGAAAGGACACCCAGTGATGCTTAACCGTGCTCCTACCCTTCACCGTCTTGGTATCCAAGCGTTTCAGCCAAAGCTGATTGAAGGAAAAGCAATCCAGTTGCACCCATTGGTATGTACAGCGTTCAACGCCGATTTCGATGGTGACCAAATGGCGGTTCACGTGCCACTAGGCAGTGCTGCAATCTTGGAAGCACAACTTCTAATGCTTGCTGCTCACAACATCTTGAACCCGGCTAACGGTGCACCTATTACTGTACCTTCTCAGGACATGGTACTTGGTCTGTATTACATCACCAAGCAACGTCCGGGAACTGCAGAGAATCCTTGCAAAGGTGAAGGCGGAACATTCTACTCTGCAGAAGAGGTAATGATCGCTTTCAACGAAGGCAAATTAGATCTTCACGCTACTATCAAAGTTCGTTGGGAAGATGTTGATGG
>JBIIBU010000261.1:0-3188 GCA_044239235.1 Flavobacteriales bacterium | reverse complement strand
GAATATTCCAGTCATCAAAGCGGCAATGGCGCAGAATGAATAAATCAATAATTGCTTCGCAGGTTTGCCACCACATAATTTGTCAACTATAATAAGTAAAGCTACCATTGCGATGTACATGTAGAAAACAGAAATGTCAGAACCTCCAATGAAATTCACAAGCAAGAAAATTCCGAATGCAATGAATGGAAGAATCAAGTTCAATGCATTCTTCGCTTTTGTGCTAATATCAAATGCTCCTGCTGCAGATGTCCATCGGCCAATCATCAAGCTTCCCCAAAACAATGAAATGTAAGGAGCAACACTATTGCTCTCCATTCCCAAAGTTTGCTTCATGAATTCAGGTAGATTAGAAGCAGTAGAAACTTCAACTCCTACGTAAAGAAAAATCGCGATCATTCCCAATACCAATTGAGGGTATTGAAGCGGGCTCGTCTTTCCATCGTCTTTTGATGCGTCAAATGTGCTCTCGATTTTATCAGGAACAGATGACAACTTAAATAAAACTGCTGCAAGAAGAAATGCAGCGCCTAAAACTAAATATGGTATTTGAACTGATTTCAAATCCATCGTTGTGTTGCCAGATGAAGCACTTCCAAAAATTGCAAACGATACAATCACAGGACCAATGGTTGTTCCAACGTTATTGATACCGCCGGCAAGACTCAATCGCTGAGAACCTTTTGAAGGGTCACCCATGGAAATAGCCAAAGGATTTGCCGCAGTTTGTTGAAGTGAAAATCCTAAACCTACAATGAAAAGTCCACTGATTAATAATTCGAAAGATCCTGTGTTCGCCGCAGGAATAAACAAGAGCGTGCCGGCTGCCGAAATTGTTAAACCTAATGCTAATCCATTGCGATAACCTAGGCTATTCAGAATATCTCCGCCTTTTATCTTTGAAATAATGAAGTACAAAAGTGAACCAACTGTATAGGCCACATAAAATGCAAATGAAATCATTTGCGATTCCAATTGAGATAGATTAAGTGCTGACTTAAATACTGGGATAAGAATATCATTGCTTGCAGCAACAAATCCCCAGAAAAAGAAAACAACTACCAATGTAATAAATGGTGCGCTAGCACTCTTCTTAGATGAGCTCATATTTGATTTGGTTGGTTAAATAAGGTTCTGCTAATTAAGAAAAAAAGGCCGCTCTTTTTACAGAACGGCCTTTTATATTTAATGGATTCAGCTTAGTGCTGAACCATGATTTTTTGTGTTGTTGTAAACTCTCCTGAAGAAAGCGTAACGAAGTAAACACCATTCTCAAATCTCTCTGTAGAGATTGTTTTTTGGTTAGAATGCGTCAACGTTTCAACATGAACAGTTTGTCCAATTGCATTTGTGATTTTTACACTAGTAGGCTTGAAAGAAAGTCCTTCAAAGTTCATAGTGATGTTATCACCTGCAGGGTTTGGATACATTGCGAATGTGCCATTGCTTAACTCATTAACTGCTACATCACACACTTCACAAGAAGCCCAACATACTGCATCCAATACTGCAGTTTCTGAAACTGTCAATGTACGGTTAGTGAAGCCATCAAGAGTAACTACACATGGAGAACCAGGAGTAAGTTCTTCTTGACCAGCCCATGCATCATAAGCGAATTTGTATTCATATGAACCAACAGGCAATGAAATAGTCAATTCCCAAATATCATCAGCATCAACGTCAGACATTGGAGCGCAACCACCACACCAGTTGTTGAATGTACCATTCACTTCAGGAGTTGTATATGCTGCAGTTACTTCTGACATATCTACTTTGAAAGTTACGTTGTAAGGACCAGTTGACTGACCACAGTCTGAGCAACTACCCCAACAAACAACAGGAAGGGTTGTTCCGTCAGTAACTACCAACGTACGGTTGGTGAATGTTCCAGTAGTGATAGTGCAAGAAGAACCTGCTGGAAGGTTTTCTTGGATAGTCCAAGTGTCAGCAGCGAATTTGTATTCATAAGTACCAGGTTCAAGTGCAATAGTGATTTCCCAAATGTTGTCGCCATCAGCGTCTGTCATAGGAGCGCAACCGCCGCACCATCCGTTGAATGTACCATTCACCTCAGGAGCAGTATATACATCGGTTACTTGAGCCATGTTCACTTGGAAAGTGACGTTAACTGCAGTACCACCGCCACCGCCGCCATCGCACTCTGAACAAGAACCCCAGCACACAAGACCTTGGTCTGTATTACCAGTTACGTTAAGTGTACGGTTGATGAAAGGCGCACCATTGATTGTGCAAGGATCACCTTCAGTCAAAGATTCTTGAATATTCCATCCATCCGCAGCGAATTTGTATTCGTAAGTACCTGCTTCAAGTGGAATAGTTAATTCCCAAACGTTGTCTCCGTCAACATCAGACATTGGAGCGCAACCACCACACCAGTCGTTGAATGTACCATTCACTTCTGGAGTTGTGAAAGCAGTTGTAACGTCGTTCATGTCTACTCGGAAAATAACATCATATGTTGTTGGTTGAACAACTACTTCGCCACCGAATTCCAAATCATCAAAATAGTAAGTTTGCTCACCTGCAGTTGCACCATTTACTCCGTAGTTGAAGAAAATAGAAGCCTTATCGAATGTGTAACCTAAGTTCAAAGCTGCAGTACCAGCACCTTCGTTTGCGAAATCAAATACCAAAGTTTCCCATTGGCCAGCAACCGTTGTGAACGCATCTGTTTCAACAGAGTGTGTAGGATCCATGTGATCTTCTACTTTCAAACGAACAGCGATATTCGATTGTGGAGACCAAACACGAACGGACATTGTAGTTTCAGTTGCAGTGAAAGGAATTGCAGTAGCAAAACCTAATTCTTCTGAAGCAGTTACCGTTGTACCAGCATAAGTTTGAGCAGTTGCTGATTTTACAACTTGAACAACAGTGTTGTTTGCATCTGTTGGATCAACAACGATAGTAGAGTTTTCAGCGCCTTCGAATCCGATTACACCGTATTCAACGTTCTCATCTTCGAATGTGCATGGTAGATCCATTTGATTTAAAACAACATCATTGTTACAAACATTGCAAGAAGCCCAACATACTGCATCAAGAGTCGCGTCAGCAGTAACAGCAAGTGTGCGATTTACAAATCCACCATTACCAGTTGTGCAAGGATCACCTTCAGTCAATTGCTCAGAACCAGCCCAAGAATCGTAAGCGAATTTGTATTCATA
>JBIIBU010000260.1:0-3203 GCA_044239235.1 Flavobacteriales bacterium | reverse complement strand
GCTTACCACTTCCGTTAATACCTTCATATGGTTTCTCATGAAGAAGAACGCGGAAATTATGTTTGCGAGCAGTTTTCTCCAAAACGTCCATCACCAATTGGTTGTGGTCGTTTGCAAGGTTTGCCTCTTCAAACATCGGAGCAAGCTCAAATTGATTTGGCGCAACCTCGTTGTGACGAGTAGTTACCGGTATTCCTAACAAGTGAGATTCTTGTTCGAAGTCGCGCATAAAACCCATTACACGTTCTGGAATAGAGCCGAAATAATGGTCTTCCAATTGTTGGCCTTTCGCTGGGCGTGCGCCAAACAAAGCACGACCAGTCATCGCGATATCTTGACGTGCATTATATAAAGCAGAATCAATTAAGAAATATTCTTGTTCCCAACCTAGAGTGGTTTGAACTTTAACCACGTCTTTATCGAAGAATTGACAAACAGAAGTTGCAGCTACATCTACGGCGTTAAGCGCCTTCATCAAAGGCATTTTGTAGTCAAGCGCGTGTCCAGTGTATGAAATGAAAATAGTAGGGATACATAGTGTATGACCAACCATGAATGCTGGAGACGAAGGATCCCAAAGGGTATAACCGCGTGCTTCGAAAGTATTGCGGATACCACCTGATGGAAAAGAAGAGGCATCTGGTTCTTGTTGAACCAACATAGAACCGTCGAATTTCTCAATAGCTCTTCCATCGCCGATTGGTTTGAAAAAACTATCGTGTTTTTCTGCGGTAGTTCCTGTTAGAGGTTGGAACCAGTGTGTATAGTGAGTAGCACCTTTTTGGATCGACCATTCTTTCATTGCAGCAGCGATGTGATCAGCAATTTGGCGATCGATACGAGTACCGTGTTCAATGCAATCAGCAAGTTTCTCATATACATCATCGGTAAGGTATTCTCTCATTTTAAAATAGGAGAATACATTTTCACCATAGTATTCAGAAACGCGTTTGCCAACCGCAATGACATCTTGAGGCTGACGATCGTTAATTTCGGCTAAAGCCTGAAAACGGGTACTACTCATCTTGTTTTTGGATTAATTTGCCGCAAAAGTACACTTTTTCAACCAACACCCCCCAATTTTGAGGGGGTAGTTTCAGAATTTACACACATTTTCTCCACCCACCCCCCGAAAAACCATGGCTGAGGTTTGATGTCTGATGGTTGATGGAATTCATTTCCTATTACTTACCACCTACTACTTATTACCAATAGCCAACAGCGTATAAAATCAACGCTTAGCTAATCATTATTAAAAAAGCCCTCCACGTCAATGACAGGAGGGCTTTTTTATAAACCAATAATCAAAACAAATTCTACAAACCACTAAACCTTAACTTATAAAACGGTAATCTTTTTCGCTGCTTCCTCTTTCAATTCTTCCTTCTTTGGAAGATCAACTGAAAGTATACCATTCTCATATTTTGCAGCAATTTCAGCTGTATTGATATTTTCTGAAAGTTCAAACATGCGTTTGAAGCTATGTTGACGGAATTCTCTACGATTCCATTTTGTACCTTCTTCGCGAGTTTCCTCTTTCTTGTCTGCAGACAAAATCAATGTCTTGCCTTCTACTTGAATATTGAAATCTTCCTTATTCCATCCTGGAACAGATAGTTCCACCGAAAATTTATCCTTCGTTTCTAGAATGTTCGCCGATGGAGTTGAAATGGCTTTAGTCTTAAAATCACCACCGAAAAAATCGCGTGCAAATGCGTCGTCAAAGAAAGAGTTGCGCTGGGCGAGTGAAGATGTTGTTTTTTGTGAGATACATATTGTATAAATTTTATTGTTGTTTGATTCCCGCTAGTCAATGAAAGTACCAAAGCAACAAAGCGGACAAAAAGTCACAACAAGCGACTACACCCCTGACGAAAAGTCACAAACCGACGACTGGTGACTGGTGACTGGTGACTAATTTGTGTCATTTGTGTTCACTTGGGTTCATTTGAGTTCATTTGGTTTAACTACCAAACTATCAAACTATCTTCGCAGCGATGCAGGAATTAACGTTTGAACTTCAGCATAGCGACCCCGGATCTAAGGCGCGTGCAGGGAAAATAACAACAGACAACGGAGTAATTGAAACTCCGATATTTATGCCAGTAGGTACAGTAGGTACCGTGAAGGCTATTACTCAGCAAGATCTGAAAATGGATGTAGACGCCAAGATCATTCTTGGAAATACCTACCACTTGTATTTACGTCCTGGAATGGACACCATGAGAAAAGCCGGTGGACTCCATAAATTTATCGGGTGGGATCGTCCTATTTTGACCGACAGTGGCGGATACCAAGTCTATTCTCTTTCGGCAAACAGAAAAATCAACGAAGCTGGAGTTACGTTCAAATCACATATTGACGGCTCAAAACACATTTTCACACCCGAGAATGTAATGGACATTCAACGCACAATCGGCGCCGATATCATTATGGCTTTCGACGAATGTCCTCCATATCCTTGTGAGAAAGACTACGCCAAAAACTCTCTTGCCATTACACATAAATGGCTCGACAGATGTTTTTCACGCCTTGCAGAAACCGAACCCCATTACGGTCACCATCAAAACCTCTTCCCTATTGTTCAAGGCAGCGTATTCGCTGACTTGAGAAGAGAAAGCGCTGAATACATTGCCGAGAAAGGCGCTGTGGGCAACGCAATTGGTGGACTAAGCGTAGGCGAACCGCATGAGGTCATGTATGAAATGACAGATCTTGTTTGCAGCATTTTGCCTGCAGACAAGCCTAGATACCTTATGGGAGTTGGAACTCCCGCAAATCTCTTGGAATGTATTGCCCTTGGTGTAGATATGTTCGACTGCGTAATGCCTACGCGAAATGCACGCAACGGTCAACTATTCACATGGCAAGGCACAATGAACATGCGCAATAAAAAGTGGGAAAATGATTTCTCTCCTCTCGATTCAGAAGGAGAAAGCTACGTCGACTCCTTTTATACCAAAGCCTATGTTCGACACCTTTTCGCCGCGGAAGAACTTCTCGCTATGCAAATTGCTACCGCGCATAATCTTAATTTTTACTTAAGACTTGTTAGAAAGGCGCGTGAAAAGATCATTGAAGGTACATTTGCACAATGGAAAAATGAGATAGTTCCAATACTATCGCAAAGACTGTGATAAAAAAACTCGACCTATATATCATAAAAAAGTTTCTTGGAACCTTCGGTTTCATGATTTGTGCTT
>JBIIBU010000079.1:0-7897 GCA_044239235.1 Flavobacteriales bacterium | reverse complement strand
AGAATGCTACCGTTGGACAAATGAAAATGTTCTTGACACGAATGGGTTCAAGCGCCAAATTCATAATTACTGGCGATGCGACTCAAATCGATTTACCGAAAGTCCAAGCAAGCGGATTGATGAAGTCGGTAGAATTGGTAAGAAATATTGATGGAATAGCAGTTATAGAATTAGATGGAAGTGACGTCATTCGTCACAAACTCGTAAAGAAAATTATTGAGGCATTTGAACGAAATGGCTAATTGGCCATTGTAGAAATGAACAAACCTTGCTGTTCTCTAAACGATTGCATACCCAAGGCCAATTGACCTAACAATTGATCGAGTGCATTTATTTCCATTCGAGGCCTGATGTATGGTCCGCTATAAAAATACTCCTCTCCATTTGCTGACTCCATGCGAGAAAGGGTGTTCTCCAATTGCAGAATATCTTGCTGATAAAGCTTGTGCGAAGCTTCAAGTTTTGATACGAACTTATATTTTGAAAAGAATACCTCCCCTTTTTGTTCAGGGAATTTTTGTTTTAACAGTCCTTTTGATTCTGCAATGATTTTCCCTTGCATTTCAAGAGAGTCTTGCCACCTTACAAGTTGCAATCCGATGAGCTCTACCATTTGCCATTGATCACGACGAACAATCGAATTTTCTTCGCACGCATTCTTGTAAAAAACCGAATAAACATTCGACGTATCCAGGAAGCGCTGAAGAGCAGGTATTCTGACATTGTATATATCTGCCATTATAGATTCGAATATCAAGTGCTGCTTTTTCGAAGAAGCATCTTTGGCAGGTTGCATAGAAAGAGCTAACTCCTTCCCTGATTTATTGTAATACAAAATTGATGAATCGGCTATTGCCTTCATTTTTAGAAAAGCCAATTCCAACGCGGGATAAGGTGCGCTATCAGGGGCAGCCAATTCTCCTCGAAGCCCTAAATGAAATTCTCTAGTCGAAGTAAAATTACCCATGTTTTTCACTTCTAATATCTGCATGGAATCAAGTCCAACTTGGATTTGATTCTCATAGCTTTTTATCCTCTTTGCTTTACAAGAAAACAAGAGAAAAACAGCTAGTATTACATAGGGAAATAGGTATGCTTTCTTCAAAATTATCTGATGCGGTCTACCGACTTTATTAAAGCTTCATCCTTACGAATTGCACGTGCTGCAAGCCAGTTAAACAATAATGAGGCAAATGGTAAGAAGAATCCTATTCCGATAGAAAATACTTTACCAACAACAACGCCTTGTGCAGAGTTGACATAAAGCGCCATAAGGACAAATGAAAATGCGAGTCCTAAAAAAGAAAGACGGATATCCCGCAATTGACTCACTCTACTTTTATAACCGAATAGTGCTTTGATTGTAACTGCCAAAGCAAGAGTTAGTGGGATAATAAACCAATAGGTATTAACGCCTGCCATACTTGTGCCCGCAGCATCTTTAACTCCATAAGCGGTCATTGTTAATGACTCAGCAGTATCGCTAAAATATCCCAAAGGAAGGAAGAATGCGGCAATGATAAGGGCAATAGAAAATGCCATGAATATGGACTGAATACGTTGAATCATAACTTTTTAAATAAATATTGACAAGTATACCGTTATTGAATGCTGGTATTTTGAGAGCACAAAGAAGATAATTTTTTTTGTAGTTGCCAAATGAATGGAAAATTGGCGTACACTTGCAGTGCCCACTCGAGGCATTTCCGTTTTCAATCTCCCTTATTTAGAAATCATTTATCCGAAAGGAAATTCATACACATGTATAACATTCTTACACTTTCTGCGATGAAAGTAGCCGAATTAAAGGCCATTGCAGAGAATCTTAAAATTGCTAATGCAGAGAAACTTTTAAAGAAAGATTTAATCTTTAAAATTCTTGATACGCAAAGTGTAGTTGCAGAACCATCAAAATCTGAAGCTCCCGCTGCGCAAGCCGAGCCTTCTGATGCAGAGTTATCTGCTGCTGATAAGAAGAAACGCGACCGCGTAAAAAGACCTGCAGCTGAGCCAGTTAAAAAATCAAGTGCTGATCTATTCCAAGAAGAGGATATTGTACCCCCACTCGATTTTATCAATCCAGAACCAAAAGCAGAGTATACGACTGCAGCTCCAAGAGAGGAACATAAGAGAGATCAATCAAATTCAGGCGCTCCACGCATCCATACGTTTAAAGAACGCAGAGAACAAAGCCGTGAGCAGCAATCAGAAAACAGAACTGAGGGTGGCGATCGTAGAGATAACAGAGATCAGCGCGACAACAGAAACCGCGATCAAGTAAGAGACAACAGGGATAATCGAGATAACCGAGAAAATAGAGATCAACGCGATAATAGAAATCGCGACCAACGTCCAAATCAAGGACAACAACAAAATATTCCGCAAGGAAATCAGGCTAATTCTGGGAATCAATCCAACCAAGGAAATCAACCCGCGAATGGCAATCAATCTGCTCCTTCTAATCAAGGACAACAAGGGAATCAGCAACCTCGTCAACACGGCAATCAACAAAACAATGATGCTCAAAACATCTCTCGTCCAGACCGCAGCAAACGCGGTCAACCAGACGAACATGGATACAATTTTGACGGTGTAGTAATGGCTGAAGGCGTGCTTGAAATCATGCCTGATGGATTCGGATTCCTTCGTTCATCTGACTTTAATTATTTGAACTCACCAGATGACTGCTATGTATCTCAGCAACAAATAAAACTTTACGGCTTGCTTACTGGTGATACCATCATCGGTGCAATTCGTCCTCCACGTGAAGGTGAGAAGTATTTCCCACTTATTCGTGTAGATATCATCAATGGCCGCGATCCAGGTTGGGTGCGCGACCGCGTTCCATTCAAATTCCTTACGCCACTTTTCCCTTATGAGCGTTTCCATCTTGCCGACAACAATTCAAATGTGTCGATGAGAATCATGGATCTCTTCTCTCCTATTGGTAAAGGTCAGCGTGGTATGATTGTATCGCAACCGAAGACAGGTAAAACAACTTTGCTTAAGGATGTTGCAAACGCAATCGCTAAAAATCACCCTGAAACATATCTGATGGTTCTTCTCATCGACGAACGTCCTGAGGAGGTTACAGATATGAAGCGCAGCGTGAAAGGTGAAGTAGTTGCATCTACTTTCGATGAGCCTGCAGAAAGACACGTAAAGATTGCAAACATCGTTTTGGAAAAAGCAAAGCGTCTTGTAGAATGCGGTCACGATGTGTGTATCCTACTCGACTCTATTACACGTCTCGCTCGCGCATACAACACCGTTTCTCCTTCATCAGGCAAGGTACTTTCAGGTGGAGTGGAAGCTAACGCATTGGAAAAACCAAAACGCTTCTTCGGGGCTGCTCGTAAAATTGAAAATGGAGGATCACTTTCTATCATCGCCACTGCCCTTGTAGATACAGGTTCTAAAATGGACGAGGTGATCTTTGAAGAATTCAAAGGAACAGGTAATATGGAGTTGCAACTTGATCGTCGTATCAGCAACCGTCGTATCTTCCCTTCTATCGATATTCTTTCATCAGGTACTCGTAAAGAAGATCTATTGCACGACAGAGATGTATTGCAGCGCATGTGGATTCTTCGCCGTCACCTTGCTGATATGAATCCAGTAGAAGCAATGGAATTTGTAAAAGACCGCATCGAGAAATCCAAAGACAATGAGGAGTTCTTGGTTTCGATGAATTCATAAGACTTTCTAATGAACTTTCTAAAAAACTATAGTCCGTGGATCCTAGCCCTTTCTTGGCTGGGAATCCGCTGGATTTGTCATACTACTATTTTGCCAAACGATCCAGATACTGCACGCAGCATTGGTGTTATGGCGAATCTTTTTTTCATCATAGTATTGATGTTTCAAACGTTGATGACGCTTTACAAAGAAAGAAGAAGTGGGCTCACAAGTTCATTCATGTCTGATATTAAACGAGTGGCCTTCCCTGCTATGAAATATGTCCTCGGCGCAGGTATCGCTATTACAATTTATTACACTACTATTAGTGATGAGCTAGAAGTAAAGCGCAACCAAGATTATGTGGCTCTTGAAGCTACGCTGGATACTCCTGAAAAACTTCAAAAAGTAATTGCTGAAAATTCTCAGTTGAAAGGCTATTCGAAAGAGCAAATCATGTCTGCGGCAAAAGAGAGAACAGATTTATTTACCAATGCAAAAGTGGTTAGTTCTGCATCCTTTCTTGTATTGATTTTCGTGACCTTATTCTATTCACTGTTCGCTGTTTTTCTTTTCAGAAACTTCCTCAAATTGAAGTAGAAGTTCTATTGGGAGAAAGCACAACAAAGCCTTTGATGTGAATAAACGTAAAGGGTTGAACGCGAACTATAGCCCTGCAGAACATAAAATTGCAATACCTTGAGAATTGGTTAACAATTGCTCTTTGTCAGCATTGGCGAAATATGCATGGTCCATAGAAGCGTTTGGAATGATTGCTATCAAGTCAACATTGTGTTCCTCTGCATAGCGAATTGTTTGTTTTGCGAACCCGAAAGAAACCACATTCGATTCTTCGGTGACCTCTTTAAATAAAATGCCTTTTTCTTTCAGTTTAGCAATTGTAAGCTGAGTATTTTGAATGAGGATATCAGAAGGATCTTCACTAGGACGCTTAATAGAATAGATGATAACTTCTGCTTGAGCCGATGAAGCAATAAAAATTACAGCATCGACCAATGACGAATAATTCTCGTGAGAGCCAACAGGTAATAAAATCTGGTTAAATTGTTTAACAGCTTCAGATGTTTTTTGAACCACAATAGAAGGACATGGGTTCGATTTGAGAAGTTTTAGAATATCTGCACCCAAAAGTCCCTGACGAATTCCCTGGGAACCATGTGTTCCAATGATCATCAAATTAGCCTGAGTGTTCTTGCAAACAGAATTTATGGTTGGTAATACAGACCCCTTCTCAATTACAATATTAAATTGAATTCCACTTTCGGCGAACTTCTTTACCTCGTCCTTGAGCTTCAATTCAATTTCCGTCACATCGTTCGATTGAACAACATGCAGTAAATTAATAGTTACCGGGATTTGATTATTCAATAATGCAGCTTGGTTTACCGCTTTCTCTGCAGCTTCGGTAAAATCGAATGGGACAATGATTTGAATTGTATTGTTGGTCATAAATTCTAAGAGTTCGTTTTCAAATATAGGGAACATCTAAGCTCTATCGATTGGATCATCACATTTATAGAGCAGACAATAAATAGAGAATAGTTGTGTTAACTTTGCCGCCTAATGCCCTAGAATGACATTCTCAAGAAATTTAATTTTATCCTCAGTGCTTTGCCTATGTGTTTTGCCTTCAATGGCTCAGCGCGTGGGAAGCGGAACCAACCTCGAGCGGTTCGACATGAGGTTATATCATTTCGGTTTTCTTATATCATCCAATACTTCTTCTTTTTTCATTGACCGTAAGCCTGATTTTTCTTTTAGTGATTCGCTTTTGCGAATTGAAAATGTGCCGCAGTCAGGTTTCAATCTGGCACTTCTAGCTTCTTTCAACCCTGTTAAAAATGTCAATATTCGTTTTATTCCGGGATTATCATTTCAAGATCGCGGAATAAACTACACTTTTCTGCAGGCAGATGGATTAGAAAAAACTTTTTTGAAAAGAACTGAATCAGTATTTCTTGATTTCCCTGTGTTATTAAAACTGAGAACAAATAGAACTGGAAATTTTGCAGCCTATGCTTTGTTTGGAGGGAAGTTCTCTAAAGACATGCAATCTCAGCAGGACGTCAACAACGCTGTTGCCGAGCAAATTGTAATAAAGCTTAAAGACAAGGATGTCTCTTTGGATATGGGCGGTGGATTTGACTTCTTTCTACCCTATTTCAAATTTGCTCTCGAGTTCAAGACTTCAATAGGAATAAATGATATACTCATCCACGAAGACACACCATTCAGCAATCCAATAGAAAGCTTAAGAACCAGAAGCTTCATCGTTTCTCTGACATTCGAGGGATAGCCGCAACGCGCAAGCGCGCATGGTTGAGGTTTGATGTCTGATGGTTGATGGATGACGGATGATGGATGATGGATGATGGATGATGGATGATGGATGATGGATGATGGATGATGGATGATGGATGATGGATGATGGATGATGGATGATGGATGATGGATGATGGATGATGGATGATGGAAAGAAATGCAAAAGCCCCGAAAAACTTTGTTTTTCGGGGCTTTTTATATTAAATACATCAAAAGTCAAACATCAAACATCAGACATTTCCATCATCCATTATCCATCATCCATGCCTGAAAGGCTATTATTCAATAATAACCTTTCTTGTCGCTTTCTTGCCTTCCATTTCGAATTCAACTTGGTAGATACCAGCAGCAAGGTTTTCTACATTCATTGAGAATGTTTGTGAGCCAGTGCCATTGCTATGAGTAGTTGAAGAAACAACGCGACCTACTGCATCGATGATACGTACATTCAATTTACCAGCTTGAAGGCTGTTGAAAGACACATTCATCACATCAGTAGATGGGTTAGGATAGATAGAAACATTGCTTACTGACTCAAGCTCATTGATACCAACAAGGATTACAACAACTTCCTCACGTGGACCTGCGCACTCGAAAGAAGGAGTTGACACGTGCCAATCATAGAAGAAATAGTAGTAGTTATCAGAATCGTTTCCTTGAACTGAAGTGCCTGTAATTGTAGCAAGACCGGCAACATCATAAGGATAACCAAATGGAGCGCCTGTAGTCAAATCTTTATCTCTCCAAAGGTTAGGATTGTTGTCACCGCTTCTCAAGCTATAACCTGTTCCAGCAGGAATAGCAAAATCAAGAGTAACAACTTGCTCGCCTTGAGATACAGCGAAAGTACCTTCGTTTACAATGTTGTTTGCAGAATCATAAACACGAATTACACGGTTGCCCGTTGTGTTCGCATATACCTTAACAGTGTTAAGAATGATGTCTGTATTTGCATTAAAAATCAAGTGATAGTTCGAGTTAGTAAGGTTTCCACCAGCATCTGAACCGTTGTTGATCATTCCACCAACACCAGTGTTTCCACCATATGTTGTTACATCTTCAACCCAATAAGAAGTAGTTGAATTAATAACAGGTGTTGTGAAGTTATTTCCAGTTGCAATTGGAGTTGTAGCATCCACTGCATCATACCAACGTACATCAGCGCCTGTTACAGAAAGGTCTGCAGTACCAGGAGCGTTCAATGTTACATCAGAAATAGAAGGAGCAGCTGGAGAATCGAATACAGTGACCTCAATTGCTTCTGAAGAAAGTGTTTGACAGTTACCTGTAACGGTTACTGAATAAGTTCCACTTTGAGTAACAGAAATTGCTTGAGAAATTTGACCGTTACTCCATTCGAATGATTGGCCTGGGTTGGCAACAAGTTCTACAGAATAACCTTCGCAGAACTCAAGATCACCGCCAGCGCTGATAGTTGGAGTTGGATCATTTGCAACAGAAATGTTCAATGAGTTAGAGCTATTAGCGCAACCATTTGCGTCATAAACAGTAACGTAGTAGTTACCAGAGTTACTCACAGTGATAGAGCTAGTAGATGCTCCATTGCTCCATACATAAGAACCAGTAGCATTAGCAACTGACAAAGTGATTGATTGACCTTCGCAGATGTTCAATCCACCGGGAGTGCTGATCGTAGCTGTTGGCAATGTTGCACATACTTCTTCTGTTACTTCATGGAAAGTATCGATAGCAGGGTTGTCGATGAAAGTAGATCCACCAGCTGGCCAGTGAATAATTGCATAATCTACAGATGTAGCTGATCCAAGACCGAAGTACAATCTGTTGGAATTAGTGATACCATAAGATTCACCCGCACGAACGTCACGTACTTGCGTTCCGAAAGCACCATGAATTT
>JBIIBU010000152.1:0-4890 GCA_044239235.1 Flavobacteriales bacterium | reverse complement strand
TCCTGTTAGATCAAAAACCATGTAGTGATTTGAACCACCGTTATTCAAGAACAATTTGTTAGGATGAGAATTATCTGGATCAACATAGCCATTGCCATAAGTAGCATATAGGTCAATCCAACCATCGTTATTCAAATCACCGATTCCAAAGCTGTGCATGGTGTCATTGTTCTCGAATGTATTGTTGATTGGTGTCCAAGTCTTGTTACCATTGTTACGATAGTATCCTTCGTTACCACCTGCGTGGATAACGTCTAGGTAACCATCATTATCAAAGTCAGCCAATTTTCCTTGAAGGAAGAATCCGCTTACTTCAAGACCTGAGCCTGCTGTAATGTCGGTGAAATAACCCAATCCATCATTTTCATAGATTTCCAAAGTACCAGAGTGCGTAGTGATGAAGCAATCAAAGTCGCCATCATTATCAACGTCACCAAAATCAGCAGTCCAAGACTGTTGAAGGTTCACAAGTCCTCTTTCTGGAGCCTCATCATGATAGTTGTTGTTACCGTCATTTACAAGAAGAATGTTGGTACGACGAGCATCGTAAGGATCGTTGATGAACTGACGGCATTTTGCAATAAGCAAATCCACATCTCCATCGCGGTCGAAATCGCACCATACAGTTCCATAATTGCCGCTGTTGTCGTTACCATTAGGAACTTCTGGGTAGAAAGTTCCATCGATAAGAGCGACACCATTGATCATATTACCAGTGCCATCATTTTGAAGAATTGCGCTATGACCATCATCGTGACAAGCCCATGAATCCAACCAACCATCGTTGTTGATGTCTACCATGTTTGTTGCTTGCATAAAAATGTCAGCCCATGCATAATCGGTTTGTACAGAAGAGCTAGTGCTGTTGATGTTTACGACGTGAACACCATCATAGTATCCACCCGAAAGGACGTCAGCCCATCCATCATTATCAATGTCTCCGACGCACATACCCCACTGTTCTGAGTTTGAAACTGTGCCGTAGCTGCTTGTTACGAAAGAGCCGTTTGGTTGTTGAAATGCCACATAAAGATCAGTGCTTTGGTCAAGAATAATGATATCATCAAGGCCATCCTTATTGACATCCATTACTCCACCACAGTTTCCACTGCTCTTATTTCCACCGGCTACAGTGCCAGTTGAAAAAGTTTGAGCCATCGCTGAAGTTCCTGAAAGTAGCGCAGCAAAGGCTAAAAGGTAGATTTTCTTCATTCGTGAAGTGATTATTGGTTTTAAATAGTTCCTTTTGGGTGCCCGAATGTACTAAAAATAAGGGTTCACAAAAGTTGTTTGGTTTCAAAAAGGAGTTCATACAAGGATTCTTAAAAATCCCCTACCTTATACAAGTGTTATGAAATCTTAAAAAATGTCCCAAATACTTGAACTTTTTAAACTGTTATCCGTTTAATGTCGGCATTCTTGTGTGCACTATATCCTTGCATGTGATGACTTAGTAAGAATTACTATTAAAAATCATTGTAGGTTGAAAGCGACGCACGTATATTGCAGCCAAATTTGAAGAAAATAACAAGTCAATTTCAATGAGCGAGACAGCTAAATTGATCCTAGATGGTCAAGAATATGAATTGCCTGTGATTGTGGGTTCGGAAAACGAGAAAGCAATCGACATTACAAAACTCAGAGACGTTTCAGGTTATATCACACTTGACAGCGGTTACAAAAACACCGGTGCAACCAAAAGTGCTATCACATTTTTGGATGGTGAAACTGGCGTGCTTTGGTATCGCGGATACCCAATCGAACAGATTGCTGAGTATGCTACATTTCTTGAAGTAGCGTATTTATTGATTTACGGAGAACTTCCAACAGAAAAAGAATTAGGCTATTTCACGGGAAGCATTCGTAACCACACTTTGGTTCACGAAGACATGAAGCGTTTTTATGAAGCATATCCAACAGGTGCTCACCCAATGGGCGTGCTTTCTTCAATGATTGCTTCAATGTCTACATTCTATCCTGAATCACTAAATCCAAACAGACCTTTCAAGGATATTGAAATGACCATGCATCGCCTTATGGCGAAAATGCCAACTTTGGCTGCGCAAGCGCACAAAGTGAGCATCGGTCATCCAATTATGTATCCTAAAAATAGCTACACCTACACTCAGAACTTCCTTCACATGATGTTCGCTCTGCCTACAGACGAATATGAAGTAGATCCTGTTGTTGACGATGCATTGAACAAACTTTTGATCCTTCATGCTGACCACGAACAAAACTGTTCGACTTCAACTGTCCGCATGGTAGGTTCTTCACAAAGCAATCTTTACTCTTCTATCTCTGCTGGTATTGCTGCACTTTGGGGCCCACTTCACGGTGGTGCAAACCAAGCTGTAATCGAAATGCTTGAGCGTATTAAGGCTGATGGTGGAGACGTGGATAAATGGGTAGGAAAAGCAAAAGACAAAAACGATAGTTTCCGTCTTATGGGCTTTGGTCACCGTGTTTACAAAAACTTCGACCCACGTGCAAAAATCATTAAGAAAGCATGTGATGATGTATTGAATAAACTTGGTATCCATGATCCAGTATTGGACATTGCTAAGAAACTTGAAGAAGTGGCATTAAGCGATCCATACTTCATCGAGCGTAAGCTTTATCCAAACGTAGACTTCTATTCTGGTATCATCTACAGAGCAATCGGTATCCCAACTGAAATGTTTACTGTAATGTTTGCTCTAGGTCGTCTCCCTGGTTGGATTGCACAATGGAAAGAAATGATTGAACAAGGTGAACCAATCGGTCGCCCTCGTCAAATCTACACTGGCGCAAACATCCGAGACTACGTTCCGATGGCGAAACGAGGATAAATCTGATTCCGGATTCCGGATTTCGGATTTCTGAATGTTTGAGGTTTGATGGTTGACTTTTGATGGAGAAAGCCATTTGATTATATAAAAGGATAAAAGCCCTGTAAAACTTCGTTTTACAGGGCTTTTTTTTTGTTTTAATACATCAAAAATCAGAAATCAACCATCAGACATCAAACCTCAACCATACATCATCCTTCGATACAACTCGCCCAAGGCGAGCCACTCAGGACAAGTCCCTAAGCCATCATCCATCATCCCTCATCCATCTAAGAGATCGTTGCACCATCAGCGTTTACTTCCACGTGCACTCTTTTGCCTCGGAAGAGAACATTGAAAGCATAGCCCTTCCATTTCTTCGGTAGCATAGAGTTAAATACCAATTCATCATCTACCACGCGCATTCCACCAAATCCTTGAACCACGGCCATCCATGTGCCCGCCATTGAAGTGATGTGAAGTCCTTCATGTGCCTCATGATTGTAATCGTCGATGTCCAATCTTGCTGTGCGCAAATACATCTCATACGCCTTTTCTTCATAACCCAATTGAGCTGCTAGAATAGCATGCACACATGGAGATAGAGAACTCTCATGCACGGTCATTGGCTCATAGAAATCAAAGTTTTCTTTGATTACTGACGAATCAAATTCATGCTCGAAGAAATACAATCCCTGCAACACATCCGCTTGTTTGATGAAACATGAACGAAGAATTCTATCCCATGACCAATGCTGATTAATAGGACGTTCCGAACTAGGCAATGAATCAGCGCTGCGCAATTCTTTGTCTAAGAAACCATCTTGTTGCAAATAGATATTGGTATCTGCTTTAACGCCAAAATACATTTTAGAAATGATATCATCCCATCGTGCTATTTCTTTCGCCTCATCGAAACGATATTGTTTCATCTTCTCAGCAAATGCAGACGCATGAGTTGATTTCAAATACTCATAAACTTCTTTTGTATAGCGTAAGCACCATGTCGCGATGTAACTAGTATACCAGTTATTATTCGCATTGTTTTCGTATTCATTTGGACCGGTAACACCGAGCATTACATATTGCTTTTTGTCTTCACTCCAATTGACACGCTGAGACCAGAACCTAGAAATTCCAAGCAACACATCAAATCCAAATTCTATTAGATAATCTTTATCGCCAGTATATTTTATGTAGTTGAAAATAGCATATGCTATAGCTCCATTTCGGTGTATCTCTTCGAAGGTAATTTCCCACTCATTATGACACTCTTCTCCATTCATAGTCACCATCGGATAGAGGGCAGCACCATCTGTGAATCCAAGCTTTTGAGCATTCTCAATTGCTTTTCCCAATTGATTATAGCGATAAACCAAAAGTTGACGAGCAACTGCTTGATCTTTTGTTGACATATAGAAAGGAATGCAATATGCTTCAGTGTCCCAATAGGTAGATCCGCCATATTTTTCGCCTGTAAATCCTTTCGGTCCGATATTCAATCGCGCATCTTCACCAGTATAGGTTTGATTCAAATGGAAAATATTGAAACGAATACCTTGCTGTGCTTCTTCATCGCCATCGATGCGGATATCGGCAAGATCCCAGATTGCATTCCACTTCGCAACGTGAACTGCCATTAAATCTTCGAATCCCTTTTCCTTGGCGCGCTTAGCGGCTTTAACTGCAGCATCTGAGCATTGAGCAGGAGAATAATTTAATGAACTAACAATACCTACATACTTATAAAAAACAATTGCATTACCACGATCCGCTTTCACCGTAGACTTCGATCGCACTTGCATGAAATCTGTTGAATGTGACCAATGCGCACCTTTCAAATCGCACTGCATAGCAACCGACAATTCAAATTCTGTCTTCTTTGTTCTAGTTGTCAGAACACCTTCTCCCTGTCCAGAAGCTTTCGAAACTTCTATCCAAAATTTCTCATCATAATTTGAGTCGTGGTTTTTTACATCACCATCTAGATAAGGCTCGAATGTAATTTCTCCAGAGAAATTGATGGGCGTGATGGAGTATTTAATGGCTCCTATTTCATCATCAGCAATAGAACAGAATC
>JBIIBU010000259.1:0-3209 GCA_044239235.1 Flavobacteriales bacterium | reverse complement strand
GATGGCGCAGGATGTAGCTTTTAGTGAGATGCTCTACTGTGATGATTGGTTTGCTCATAAATAGGAAAGTTAGATGACGTCAGCGAATGATTTTTCGGTTTTTCTGAAATAATATATTCCAAAGAACAGCGAGAAAAGGCTGATTCCTATTGATAGTAAAAATCCAGGTAGATAAATGTCGGATGTGCCGAGTAGCGACCATCTAAAGCCATCAATTACACCCACCATCGGATTAAGTGAGTATATGAGTTTTAAATATTCGGGGATACGTTCGCTGCCATAAATATCTGCGCTTGAAAAGGCGATAGGAGATATGTATAATCCAAATTGTACAATGAACGGAACAACATATCTAAAGTCGCGGTATTTCACATTAAGAGCCGCTATATACAAACCTGTTCCCATTGCGGTAACGAGAGCAAGAAGCAAGAAAAGTGGCATTAATAGAATTTCAATTCCCGGTTTGTATTGATAGACAAACATCAATACAATCAGAATGGCTAATGAAATGAAGAAGTCTACTAGACAAACGATGATTGTACTTGCAGGTACAATCATTCTTGGGAAATATACTTTGGTGAGCAAATTCGAATTGGCAATCAAACTATTTGCACTTTCACTAAATGCCGTCGAAAAGAATGTCCATGGCAAAGTTGCTGCTGCTACGAGCAATACACGAGGAATGCCTTCAGGAATATTGGACTCAAAAAGCCAACCAATGAATGTCATTACTGAAAGAGTCAATAATGGTCGGATAACGCTCCATAGAACGCCAATCGCTGTTTGTTTGTAGCGTACAAGTAAATCTCTCCATGCAAGGAAATAGAACAATTCGCGAAACTTCCATAGATCTTTCCAATAGTTTTTATCGGAAGCATGGGGTTCTATTATCACGCGGTGATTGCTCATTGCAGGAATTTAACGGTGGGACAAAGATAAACAACTATCTCATCCACAGTTGCCAACTGCGCTCCGCTTGTAATTGCAGCATTAGCTTGCCATTTGCAGTCAAAGCACCTTGCATTTTACCGCGTTTGAGAAACTCAGATTCTTCAGGATTGTAGGTCAAGTCGTAAAGGAAATGATTTGAAGTAAGAGACTCGTAAGGCAATTCCGGAAAGGCCTCTACATTTGGGAAAGTGCCTAGCGGCGTGGTATTGACGATGAGCGGGAACATCATGATATTCTCCGCATTGATTTCTTTGTAGGAAATATGATAGGATTCTGTTGGATTGCGAGAAGCAAAGAAAACGCGTATTCCCAATTTTTTTAGCACATAAGCCACTGCTTTTGAAGCACCGCCAGTGCCAAGTATTAGGGCCCTTTCGTATTTATTTTCTAAAAAAGGTTTAATGCTGTGATAGAATCCATAAGCGTCGGTATTGTATCCGATTTTATTTCCTTCTGCGTCAATGCAAACACAGTTAACTGCTCCAATCAATTTTGCTTCTTGATCGATACTGTCGAGAAAAGGAATGATGGATTCTTTATAAGGAATCGTCACATTCAGTCCTTCCAATTCTGGATGGGCTTCAATGATGTCATTGAAAAGCTGAATATCAGGGATATCAAAATTGCGGTATTCACAATCCGTGATTTTGAGATCATTGAATTTGTTGGCAAAATATCCCGCCGAAAAAGAGTGGGTGAGTGGATGACCTATTAGTCCAAATAATCTCATGCTGCTTTTTTCGAAAGTTTAGCACGAAGAAATCCGATGATAATTGGCAAGACACTTATTGCGATAATAGAAAGGATAACGATTTCGAAATTGTTTTTTACAATCTCAAGATTACCGAAAATATTACCAAGTAATGAAAGACTTGTCACCCAAAGCACAGCGCCTCCAATGCAGAATAGAATGTACCTTCTATAGTTCATATTGCTTGCACCAGCAACGAAAGGAGCAATGGTGCGAACGATGGGGACAAAGCGAGCCATGATCACGGTTTTGCCACCATGCTTTTCATAGAATGCTTCGGTATCCTCCACATATTTTCTTTTAAAGAATAGAATACGCTCGCGTTTTTTAATTTGATCGCTAAAGAATCTGCCAATGAAATAATTTACGTTGTCGCCGAGAAGCGCTGCGCAAATAAGTAAAGGAATGATGATATAAATTTTTAATTGAGAATCAGGCATAGCTGAAAGCGCGCCAGCTGCGAATAGGAGTGAGTCGCCCGGCAGGAGAGGCATTACTATCAGACCAGTTTCTACAAATACAATTAAAAACAGAATCATATAGGTCAACGTTCCATATTCAGCAACGAAAAATTGGAGTTTCTCGTCGATGTGAAGCGTGAAGTCGATAATCGATTGAATGATTTCCATAATGGTTATTTCTGTTGGAATAGACTAGAATCTACTTCTGCAGCATAGGCTTGAAGACCTCCGCATAGCGAGTAAACATTGGAGATTCCGTATTTGGTTGAAAGTTGGTAAACGACAGCAGCGCTGCGTTTGCCGGAGTTGCAATGAATCACTACAGGAACGTCCTGGCGCAATTCAGATTTACGCGAAATTATTTGATCCATTGGAATAGAAATGCCGCCGATTGTTGCGACCGCTATTTCTTCTTCTTCGCGAATGTCAATTAGTTGAAATGATTTAGCTTGGTTTTTCCAAGTTTGCAATTCAGCAGCTGTAAGCTCGTTCATTGTACTATTCTTTCATATTTTCTACAATATCTTTTGGAAGATTGTCGAAGAAAGTATCTCCTCTCAATCCAATACGAAGACATTCTAGTGGTATAACTTCGTTTTCTGCAATATTTCCAAGGTTCACGTTGTGACCTAAATGTTTGATGAAATAAACTTGTTGCGCTTTCTTAGGAGCTTCCCACAAGATATCTTCTGCTTTTACTTTAGCAAGACTCTTATTGATCAGCATCACATGGGCTTGACCATTTGGACGGTAAATTCCAACGTTCCCGCTCTCACGCGCTTCTGCGATTACTTTCCAAGAACCTGCTTCTAATTCTTTATTCATCATTTTGATCCACTTTGCTGGAGAGATCAGAATTCCTTCTTCTTTGGAACCTACCTCAGAAAGGACTTTGTAGTTTTTTGCATACTTCGCAATGACTTCACATTTCTGATCATGAGGAATAGACATACTGCCGTCAGAAACTTCAAGCGTATTGATTCCAAGTTTGTTGATGTAGCGCTCATATTCGTCCATTTGATTGCGAACATAGAATGCTTCGAAAA
>JBIIBU010000034.1:0-12842 GCA_044239235.1 Flavobacteriales bacterium | reverse complement strand
ATCTTGTATCCAATCCCCAATCTTGAAGTATAGAATTCAAATTTAGGCTCTTCCTCAGATGCGATGCGAATACCGATATTAAGCGGAGATTCAGTCTTTTCTTTGAAAGCATTCAACTCGTATTGGTTGTCAATTACAGGCAGAATATCTTCGTATCCATCGGCCTTCATAGCTAGGATGCGGTCTACATATTCTTCTTTTTTGAAACCATTACAAATGATACGTTGTGTCTTGTCTAACTTTTTCATTTGCGCCAAACGACGGATCAAATCGATATCGTAAGCGGAAGAAGTTTCAAGGTGTACATTATTTTGAAGCACAGTTTCCAACACGTGACGGAAATGTGAACTTTTGGTGCAATAGCAATAATGATATTCTCCTTCGTAGCCAATTTCAGCTTTAGCTGTGGCGAACCATGCTTTCGCACGTTGGATATTTTTTGAGATTTTTGGGAGGTAGGTAAACTTCAGCGGAGTGCCGTACTTCCTGATTAAGTCCATCAGTGGTATGTCGTGAAAGAGTAGCTCTTCGCCATCCATTCTGAATTCTTCTTGAGGCCAATCAAATGTCTGCTCAATGAGATCGATGTACTTTGTCTTCATTATATCCTATCGGAGATCTGTTTTTATATAAATGCAAATATAACCAAGGACAGAAGTGATTGTTGATTTGTGATTTTTGATTTCTTATTTTTCCCATTTCCCCATTTTCGCACTTTCCCATTTTCCCATTTTCCCATTTCCCCATTTTCGCACTTTTCCCATTTCCCCATTTTCCCATTTTCCCATTTTCAAAGCTCCCTCGTGTGGTCGAAATACCCTTTGGATTCAACTTTGTTTGAGAAGAAATTGAGGAATAATGCGGCGAAGATGATGAAAATTACTACTTGAAATGAGACGAGCATCTTGCCGATTGGAGTGATAGGATAAAAGTCTCCGAATCCAACTGTAGCGCCGGAAATAAAACTGAAGTAAATAGGGTCGAACCAATGTTTAAAAGCCTGATTCAAATAGTCTCCAGAGGAATAGAGCACGGCAAAAGCCAATACTATCTCGATGTAATTGAAAAACAAGAGTAACATCGAACGGCGATAGGAGCGTGGTCGGGAGAAAATATCAGAGGCAAAAATCAACGTCGGAATATGCAATAAGGTTTCTGCCATAAAGAAGATGACTATCCAAACTAGTATGTCATTGTCCTGGCGTCCGTTGTAAATTATACCGAAGGCGAAAGCAATTTTGAAAAGAACATATAAATCTACTGTTATCTCTTGATAAAGTAATCTTCGGCCGCCGATAAAATGCTTGATATAGATTCCAGGAAATAGAAATTGCGAAAACCCTAGAAATAAACGAAGGAGTTTCTCTATTCCAATATCTTCCTCTTGTTCGTTATTCCAAATCGATCGAATGTTATGAATACGCTTATCAATAACGCTTCTGGCGGAAATTTCCGCAGAAGGGTTTTTACCAAAGATTAATTTTTTAAAAAAGCGTTTCATTCTATTTATTTCAAAGCCACCTTTGTTTTCTAAAGTAAATTAGCATTCCGATTACACAAACGGTCATAAAGCCCATGATGTAAAAGTAGCCGTATTTCCAATGCAATTCGGGCATGTTGTCGAAGTTCATTCCATAAACTCCAACTATAAAAGTGAGGGGTACGAAAATGGTGGTAATTACAGTGAGTACTTTCATCACACTATTGGTGCGCATATTGAGGGTGCTATGATGAAGATCCAAAAGATTTACAATCATTTCACGGTACATATTCAAATTGTCTGATTCGTAAATAATATGGTCATACAAATCTCTGAAATACTTGGCGTTTTCTTGTTCAGATTCATTTGCAAGGCTATTAATAGCCTCTTTCAATGGATCAATACTTCTTTTGAAATCTAGAAGTTCTTTTCTCAATCCCAATATTTGATAAAGAGTATACTCATTAGGACGCTTTAGTACCACTTCCTCAAGCTTTTCAATTCTTGTAAAATAAAGTTGAGAAACCTTAATGTAATTATCAATAATCACATCTAAAAGAAGATATGCGAGATATGCAGCGTCTTGACCTCTAACTTTCCCTTTTGATGTTTTAATCCGCTCGCGAATGGGGTCGAAATTGTCTCCAATTCTTTCTTGAAAAGTTAGTAGAAATCCTTTTCCGATGATTAGACTGAATTGCTCAGAGTTTAAGGTGTCTTGCGCTCCTTGAAAATCGAGCATTTTTAATGTAATGAAAATATAGTCATCGAAAAATTCTACCTTAGGGCGGCTGGAAGAATTCATGATGTCTTCCAATACGAGTATATGAACATTAAAGGCGCTACCTATTTTTTCAATAATAGATGAATCGTGTAGGCCGGAGATATCAAACCAAGTTACAGATTCATTCGAACTATATTTTGCGCATTGTTCAATGTCCTTAAGAATGAAGGTTTCGTAAGTCGTTGTTGAATAATCAGTGACATTAATTTGCACTGATGCATTCTTATGGTCGCCTACGTAAACGAGCGCTCCCGGTCCTAAACCTACTTTTGATGTGCGATCCATAGTTTTAGAATTTATAGGTCCAAGAAGTAGTTAGTGCGTTGTTTTGCATTTGATATTCTTCCGCAATGTAGAATACATTTTTGTTTGAGATTAGATTTCTATACTCGAATCGCCAAAGGAAATTCGCTAAGACTTTGTAGTCAACGCCCACTGTTGCTCCATATAGCGAAGTGCCATCAGGTAAATCTGTTAGAATAACCATGTCATGGTCGTGATAGAATTCTGCCCTTGCATTAATATCCCAGTTGGGGTGCAAATGATATTGAGCGGAAATTGCACCAGAATGCCATAGTTTTTGTGTGTCTTTTCCGCCATTCTGCAATTGTTGCGTTCCAATGTCCCAACCAGCCATAAGTCTCCATTTTGTCCCTAATGTAGCATCGAAGTATAAATTGCTAAATAGGCGATTTTGCTTTAGGGAATCCACGATTTCAATACCGGCATAGGTACTCCAATTAATTAAGAAATTATCAGAAAATTTGTAGCTGATTTGATGACCAAACGAGGGTATTTGATTCTGATCTTCTCTTCTAATTTTTTGCCATCCATTCAGCATTAACATAGACACAAATAACTTTTCGTTTATTGAGGTATAGCTTATTCGAACTCCTGCTTCATAATAGGGTGTGTTTTCCGCAAGTATGCTGCGCGATAAATTGATGTTGGTGGATCCAATTGCACTTTCAAAACCAATGTGTGAAGGGAGTATTCCTGCGTCTAGCCAAAGTTCTTTTTTCCCAAGTCGCATACCTGCATTTCCTTCAAAAACATATTTCAACGCATCCTGCTCATTGACATAGTTGGCTTGCATGTATGTTCCTGCACCTATGCCCAAGTTGGCGCGGGTTTTATTGTTTTTGAAAGCAAATTGAATTAATCCAAGATTGATATCAACCTCGTTTTGTCTATTGTAACAATAAATAGGAGCGTGTCTATTGTGATCTGTATTGTCTCCTAATTCTATACTGTAGTATGGTTCAACGTAAAATGAAATTTGTAGGCTGTCTTTTTGCCCTATTACATTATTTGTTAAAAAGATAAATAGAAGGTATAAAAGTCTTTTCATAAAGCAGCGTAAATATCCCACAACGGGATGCTAATATTATTTCATAAAGGTAATTCAGAGAATAATAAGGTCTTCTACATTTGATACAAATCATTTGAATTTTGAAAGTACATCTTATAGCAATCGGCGGAAGTGCTATGCACAACATGGCTATCGCTCTACATGATAAGGGTTTCCAAGTAACAGGAAGCGATGACGAGATCTTTGAACCGAGCAAAACACGCTTGGCAAAAAGAGGCATTTTACCTGCCGAGATAGGCTGGTTTCCTGAAAAAATTACGGCCGACCTTGATGCAGTTATTCTCGGTATGCATGCTAGAAAGGATAATCCAGAGCTTATTCGTGCTCAAGAATTGGGTCTCAAGATTTTCTCTTATCCTGAATATTTGTACGATCAAACCAAGGAGAAAATTCGTGTTGTAATAGGCGGAAGCCATGGGAAGACGAGCATTACAGCCATGATCTTGCACGTTCTGCACGAGAATAAAATCGATTGCGATTATATGGTCGGCGCTCAACTCGATGGTTTCGATTGTATGGTCCGTCTTTCGAAAGAAGCGCCTATCGCTATTCTAGAAGGGGATGAATATCTTTCATCTCCTATAGACCTTCGTCCAAAGTTCCATTTGTATTTTCCAAATATTGCCTTGCTTTCTGGCATCGCATGGGATCACATCAATGTGTTTCCAACCTTTGATATCTATGTGGAACAATTCAAGATTTTCTTGGATTGCATTCAACCGGGCGGCAGCTTGGTGTATTGCGAAAATGATGCTGAAGTAAAGAAACTCTCAGAATCGCATAATGGTGATTATAATAAAGTCCCTTATCGCGAACACGAGTATATGATTGAGAATGGTGTTACCTCATTAATTACACCAAATGGAAAAGTTGAACTTCAAATTTTTGGACGCCACAACTTGCAAAATCTAAATGGTGCTTTTCATGTTTGTAAAGCTTTGGGAGTTTCTGAAGAAGGATTCTACAGCGCGATTGCAACATTTAAAGGAGCTGCACGTCGTCTTGAATTGGTGAAGAAAAATGAGAAATGCGCAGTTTACAAAGACTTTGCTCATTCTCCTTCAAAATTGAAAGCAACCACGAATGCACTGAAAGAACAATACACCAATCGTACTTTGATTGCGTGTATGGAATTACACACGTTTTCGAGTTTAAATGCTCAATTTTTAGAAGAATACAATGGGGCGATGGCCGCGGCTGATGAGGCTTATGTGTATTTCAATCCTCATACAATTGAGCACAAAAAATTGGCGCCAATTACTGTCGCTCAAGTAAAGAAAGCCTTTGGTTCAGATAATATTCACGTCTACACCAACTCTTCAGAATTGCTGGATTTGCTTTTGAAAAAGAATTGGGAACACAGCAATTTATTGATGATGTCGAGCGGGAATTTTGATGGAATCGATTACGCAGAGTTGGGTACGAAAGTCTGCGGCTAGCCTAGCCCAACATCTAACATCATCATCACAAGAAATCCACCGATGAAGCCCAATGTGGCAATGTCGGTGTATTTGTCTTGTTGCGTTTCAGGAACAACTTCCTCGATCACGACATAAATCATTGCGCCTGCGGCGAAAGCTAAAGCGTAGGGCAAAATCGGTTGCATCTGAATGACAAGTAGAGCACCAATAACTCCTGCAACTGGCTCTACAATAGCGGAGAGTTGACCGAGCATAAAACTTTTTCTTCTTGAAATACCTTGGCGACGAAGCGGGAATGCGACTGCCATTCCTTCGGGAAAATTCTGTAATCCAATACCGATGGCAAGCGCCACGGCACCGCCAATGCTCGCTTCTGGAATGCCAGCGGCAACACCTCCAAACAAGACACCTACAGCAAGTCCTTCAGGAATATTGTGAAGTGTAATTGCCAATACTAAAAGAATAGTGCGGTTCCAATTGGTCTGCACTCCCTCTGCTTTATCTGTTGGAAAATTCAAATGCAAGTGGGGGAGAAGCTTGTCAAGTCCGTACAAAAACATAGCGCCCATTCCGAATCCTACTGCGGCGGGAACAGCTTTCATAAAACCTTCTCCAGGACTCATTTCGATTGCTGGTGCGAGAAGCGACCAGAAACTGGCTGCAATCATTACTCCTCCTGTAAAGCCAAGCATGCCATCTAACGTTTTTCTTTTTAAATCTTTAAAAAGAAAAACCAATCCTGCACCAGCGGCAGTCACGAGCCAAGTGAATGTTGTTGCGATTAGTGCGCCGACAACAGGGTCTATTTCGCTAAAGAAGCGGAGTATTCCTCCAAAGAAAGGCGACGATTCAATCATAGCGCTAAGTTACATTTCTTTTTTTGGATAATCATATTCTAATAATCTCCCAGATAAACGAGTGACCCACGACCATTGTTCAACGTCCAGTTCGATCGATGCGATAGCACATGTGGGCATCGCAATATTTTCGTCTGTTAGGTATTCCACCAAGTAACTAACTCCGTTATTGTGGCCAATAAAAAGTACTTCGTTTGCTGAATCGGGTAAATTGTTTACGGCATCTATTAAAGCTTGTAATGGGGCTTCGTAAATAGTGGGGAAGAATTTAATATTGTCTTTAGAATAGTTAAACGCGTTACAAAAAAAATCAGAAGTGAGGGTTGTGCGTCTTGCAGGACTTGCTGCTATAAGGTCAATTTTTCCAATGCGCGCTTTCAATCGCGCTGCCATTATTGGCGCATCACGTTCGCCTCTATCGTTTAATGGTCGATCGAAATCGCGCATTCCTTCTTCGGCCCAACTCGATTTTGCGTGTCTAATTATATGAATTCTTTTCATCGAAAGCGAAAATACAGTATGATTGTAGACGAAATGAAGAATATAAAAATAGATAACAACTGGAAAATCATTTTTGGAATCGCTGCTATTCTACTAGTGCTTTATCTGGTTTGGTTTTTCCGTGTAATAATTGCCTATGCGCTTATCGCTGTGGTCATATCTTTTGTAGGTGATCCTTTGATGGAAATTTTAAAAAAGATTCGAATCAAGAATTGGATAATGCCTTCATGGATGCGTGCATTGATAACATTATGTGTTTTTTTTGGAGTTATTGCAGGGCTTGCAATGATGTTTGCGCCCCTAATCGGACAAGAAATTAGCTTGATTGCTCAGATTAATCCTCACGATATTGCGGATAAGCTTCAAGCCCAAGTAAATTCAATGCAAGTGGCAATGGATGCGTCAAACTCGACCCTCAATCAAGAAAATATAACACATTATTTAGTAGCCAAAGTTCAAGAAATCATGAGCTTCTCTTGGCTTAGCGAACTTTTCGGGAATTTCTTTGGAGTGATAAGTAGTTTGATTGTTGGAATTTTCGCAGTGTTGTTTATGTCTTTCTTTTTTTTGAAAGATGGTTTCCTTTTTACTCGAATTGTTTTTACGCTTACCCCAGACAGACATATTGGGAAAGTAAAAAATGTGATGGAGCATACACATCGACTTTTGCGCCGTTTCTTCGTTGGCATAGCCATTCAGAGTTTAGTTATGTCGGCCATGGTTGGAGTTTCGCTTTGGATTCTAGGTGTTCAGAATGCTTTATTAATCGGGCTTTTCGCTGGACTTGTAAATGTTGTGCCATACGTAGGACCTTTGCTAGGTGCCAGTTTCGGACTGTTGGTGGCACTTACAGCTTCTATACACATGAATATGGACGTTGATCTGGTAACTCTTGCTGTGAAAGTGTTGTCTGTTTTTGTAGTTGCTCAACAAATTGATGGTTTTGTTATACAGCCTATGGTTTTGGGTAGCAGCGTGAAGGCGCATCCACTCGAAATCTTCATTGTTGTATTGGCTGCCGGCACGATTGGTGGAGTTTTAGGGATGGTGTTAGCAATTCCTAGTTACACGATACTCAGGGTAATAGCTCGAGAATTCCTCAGCGAATTCAAGGTTGTTGACTCATTAACGAGAGATCTTGCAGATGAAGGGTAGTTTTAGTCTATTTTTGCCTCCCGTAACGCAGATTTTGCGATTCTTACGGATATGTCAGAAAATACTAAATACATTTTTGTCACAGGTGGTGTGACTTCAAGCCTTGGAAAGGGCATCATTTCGGCTTCACTAGCGAATCTCCTTCAGTCGAGAGGTTACAAAGTGACCATCCAAAAACTCGATCCTTACATCAACGTAGATCCAGGAACTTTGAATCCTTATGAGCACGGGGAGTGTTTCGTAACGGATGATGGTGCAGAAACCGATCTAGACCTTGGACACTATGAGCGTTTCTTGAACGTACATACTTCGCAAGCGAACAACATCACTACAGGACGTATTTACCAGAGTGTTATTGATAAAGAAAGAAGGGGCGAGTATCTTGGTAAAACAGTTCAAATTATTCCTCATATCACAGACGAAATCAAGCGTTGCATCCAAATCTTGGGTTCAAAGAATGATTTTGATTTTGTAATTACTGAAATTGGTGGAACAGTTGGTGACATCGAATCATTGCCATATATCGAGGCGGTTCGTCAGATGAAATGGGAAAAGGATGAAGATGTAATTGTTATTCACCTAACGCTTATCCCGTTCCTTGCGGCTGCAGGGGAGCTTAAAACAAAGCCTACTCAGCACAGTGTTAAAATGCTTTTGGAGAATGGAGTTCAGCCAGATATTTTGGTTTGCCGCACAGAGCATGAATTGAACGGAGCTATTCGAAATAAAATAGCGAAGTTCTGTAACGTCACACCTAACGCTGTCATCCAAAGTATTGATGCAGAAACAATCTATGACGTTCCTGTATTGATGCAAGAAGAAAAATTGGATGAAGTTGTTCTTGAGAAATTGGGTGTTAAATCGAAGAAGAAGCCCGATCTAAAAAAATGGATGGAGTTTTTGAATCGCTACAAAAATCCAAAGAGCACGGTTACAATTGCACTTGTAGGAAAATATGTAGAGTTGAAAGATTCATACAAATCGATTGCAGAGGCATTCAATCATAGTGGTGCGGCGAATGAAGTGCACGTCGATATTCGTTGGGTACATTCAGAAGAAATTTTCCCTAAGAATGTAGAAGAGAAGTTGGGTGATGTTGACGGAATCCTTGTTGCTCCAGGCTTTGGAAGTCGCGGTATTGACGGAAAAATCGAAGCGATTAAATTCGCTCGTGAAAATAATATCCCATTCTTTGGAATTTGTTTGGGAATGCAGATGGCAACAATTGAGTTTGCACGCAATGTGTTAGGCTTGGCTGATGCGCATTCAAGCGAAATGAAAGAGTATACAAAACATCCTGTGATATGTTTGATGGCTGAGCAAAAATCAGTTGTAAACAAAGGAGGTACAATGCGTTTGGGCTCTTATCCTTGCAAAGTTGTGAAAGGTTCTAAAGCCTATAAAGCTTACGGAACTGAGCGAGTAGATGAGCGTCACCGCCACCGTTTTGAGTTCAACAACGATTACAAGGAGATGTTTGAGAAGGCGGGATTCAAAGCTACAGGTATCAATCCAGACAGTGGTTTGGTAGAGATTATCGAAATTGAGAATCACCCCTATTTCTTAGCAGCACAGTTCCACCCGGAGTATAAATCAACGGTAATGAATCCGCATCCTCTATTCGTAAGCTTCGTGAAAGCTGCGATGGAGAGAAAGCGCTCCACGCAGGGATGAGGGATGATGGATGAGGTTTGATGGTTGACTTTTGATGTTTTTTTTATTTCTCTTTTTTGACAAGTGAGATTAAAAGAAAAATAGCCACAACTACGTCTATTATATTCCATAGTTCTCGACCTAGTGCGATTTTGAAGATCGGTTGGAATAGTATAGCTAGTCCAATAAATACTATTGTTTCTGTTTGCTTCTGTTCCGCATTGGCTTGGAATGCTAGTATGCTAAATCCAATAAGCGCAGCGAATCTCACAAGTTGAAAATACCCGTAAGGCCAATCCATTAGACATAGAAAAAGGAGAATTGCAAGACCTATCTTAATAGCTTTATCCATGGTTTGTTTTTTTGGGAACTAGAATTAATTACACTCAAAAATAAAAGAAATTTAATAGGAACAGTAGAAAATTGACGCTAATGATTTTTCATTTTTGAGTCACCAGTCACCAGTCACCAGTCACCAGTCACCAGTCGTCGGTCACCCGAGTTTCCGCCAACTCTTCACTAGTATGGCCAAGTCCGTGCTTACCTTGTAATCTTTCGCGTAGACAATGTTGAGCTTTTGGATGTTCTCCTCAGTGCGTTGTGTCGGCGCTAAATGAGAAAGTGGATGCAGAACGCCGGTTTTGATTTTTGGTAGTTTAAATGAGGCGCTATCCTTGCCAGCACAGAAACCTACCCATGATTTTTTTCCAATAAATACTTGAATCAAATTACTCAAAAAACCAATTGGTTTTTGTTGCGCCAACGCAATGATTGGAAGAGCAATTAACATCACTAAACTTGCTGCAATATCAAATGTTCTTTTTACACGTTGGTTGTTACTTTTCGCAATGGAATTGACATCAAGAATATACACATCGCCACTCGTGTCGATGCTGTTGCTGCCAATGATATAAAGGGTTTCAGGTGGAGCGATCTTGAATTCAATATCATCGCTCTCCATACTACTCATCGTGCCAATGATGTCGCTTGATGTCACATCCTTCGCACAAAAAATAACTGAATTCAATTTCCAGATGCGAACAATTTCGCTCAATTGAGAGAGATTGCCATCGAAATTTGCTTCAGTGCTATTCCCCGTATTTATTTTAACTATTGCTCCAATGTTCAAATACGTCTGCTGAATTATAATGCTCACGCGGTCGATTTCATCAGCATTTCCAACAATAGCAAAACTGCGCGCCGCATTTTTTTTCCATCCAGATTTTCCACTCGAAATTAAATTCGCAAGTGTGTGGGTCAACATAAATAGGAGAGGGGCTGCGATGCAACTCATCAATACAACGGCACGCGAAAAACGCATGCTCTCTGGTAATAATGAATAGCCAACCAGTATAATGAAAGCACCAATTAGCGAAGGTTTCAGAACCTTTAATGGTGTGTGCGGTTTGTCGAAAGCTCCGCCCAACCAAGACGAGAATATCCATACTGCTGAGAAAACAATGAATGCAGGATAGACCAATTTACTTTCATAAATAATCTGCGTAATGTTGGAGTAGAAATTCAAAGCGACATACATGAAGCCTAAGATCGCAGCTACGTCAAATAGCGGCAAGGCTGCAGATTTTATAAAACGATTGAGCACGGCAACACTTGCACGAAGCCAAATCGCCATTTGTATGAAAAACGAAAAAGTACGCGCATTGGATTCACTGAAATGCTTCTTGGCGAAGATGACCATCGCGTTGTAAAAAACAAATACGTAGTTCAAACTTCCCTTCTTCGTACTCTCGCCTTTGTAATGTATGATGCGGGTTTCAGGGAAATAATAATTCTTATATCCTCCTTGAATTATTCTCCAAGAAAGATCTATATCTTCTCCATACATGAAGAATGCTTCATCTAGTAAACCCACTTTGTCGAGCGCTTTTTTGCGCATCAACATAAAGGCACCCGATAAAATTTCAATCTCATTTACTTCATCATTGCTTAAATGACCGAGATAGTATCGGTTGAATTTTTTGGATGAAGGAAATAATTTATTTATTCCAAATATTTTATAGAATGATGTTTCAGGAGTTGGCAAACCACGTTTTGATTCGGGTAAGAATTTTCCTTTGCCATCCACCATATTAACCCCAAGTCCACCAGCATCTGGATGGGCATCCATAAAGTCAACTACTTTTTTCAAAGTGTCTTCTTCAATAACCGTATCCGGATTTAGGAGCAAAAAATATTCTCCTTCCGCTACGCGCATGGCTTGGTTATTTGCTTTTGAAAAACCAGTATTGTCTTTGTTGGCAATGCATTTAACCCAAGGGAATTTTTCCTTCACCATCTGCACAGAACCGTCCACGGAATTATTGTCAACCACAAAAACTTCCACGGTCATTCCTGTCATTGCTTTCTGAACGCTCAGAAGGCATTGTTCCAGAAAATACTGAACATTGTAATTGACGATAATGATGGAGAGCTTGGTCAAATGCTATCTTTTTAAAGAGACTTCGTAAGGAGTTCTAAGTTGAATACTGCGGCCCAAAGTTACTTCATCTGTGTATTCCAATTCACCACCCACAGCTACGCCGCGTGCAATAGAGGTAACCTTAATATCAAGCGGACTCAATTTTCGGAATAAATAAAAGCAGGTAGTTTCTCCTTCCATGGTGGCATTCAATGCAAGGATTATTTCTGTAACAGGCTTTTCAGTTACACGCTGAATAAGCGAATCAATGAAAAGATCGGAAGGTCCGATGCCATCTATGGGAGAAATAATCCCGCCGAGAACATGATAAAGTCCGTGATATTGTTCTGTGCTTTCGATTGCCATGACATCGCGAATATCACTAACAACACAAAGAATAGTGCTATCTCTGCTTCGGTCGCGACAAATGCTGCACTCTTCTTCGTCAGCTAGATTATGGCATGTTTTGCAAAAGTGAATTTTTTCACGCATGTTGATGAATGCCTCGGAAAAACGGCGCACTTCCTCAGGCTTGCGCTTGAGAAGTTCGAGCACAAGACGCAAAGCCGTTTTCTTCCCAATACCTGGAAGACTCGATATCTGATCGACGGCTGATTCAATAAGTTTACTCGGAATATTCACGGCGTAAATATACGTTCTTCGACTCCCGTTATATTTGTCCCCATGTCACATGCCCTAATTTTAAGTATTATCCTCCTTTATTTCGGAGTATTACTTCTTGTATCCTACTATACATCGCGGAAAGCGGACAATCAGACCTTTTTTGCGGCCAATAAATCTGCCTCTTGGTACCTCGTGGCCTTCGGGATGGTGGGTACCTCGCTCTCGGGGGTGACCTTCATTAGCGTACCGGGAACAGTCGGAGCCGTGGGATTTACATACTTTCAGGTCGTATTGGGCTATTTCTTGGGCTATTTCGCAGTCGCATTCATTTTGCTACCTCTATACTATAAAATGCAATTGACATCGATTTATACCTATCTGCAAGAGCGTATGGGCATGATATCGTATAAGACGGGAGCTTCTTTTTTCATTTTGTCGCGAACACTTGGAGCAACACTTCGTCTGTTCCTCGTAATCAACGTTGTTCAAATCTATGTGCTCGAGGCCATGGGCGTGCCTTTCGCGGTGACCTCGATTGTTATTCTTCTCATGATTTTGATGTACACTTATAAAGGA
>JBIIBU010000258.1:0-3220 GCA_044239235.1 Flavobacteriales bacterium | reverse complement strand
TTTTACTGTAAAAAAGGGAAGCCGCTTTAAAGTTTTTACAAAATATGGAGAGGTACAGGTGTTAGGAACATCATTTAATGTTTCTGCAAGACCAGAAAACTTTGAAGTAATCTGTGAGACTGGCCGTGTACTTGTTAAAAGCGGAAGTGAAGAGTTGATGATTACTCCAGGACTTCAAGCTTCTTTAAGTAATGGAAAGTTGATTCAAAATACCGCTGGTCACAAGGGAAATAGTTGGATGGATGGTCAATTTATTTTTGAAGAAGAACCATTAGAAAATGTCATTAGTGAAATTGAAAGGCAATTTAATGTGAGTATAGAACATCCAAATCTGAATAATAAGAGTTATTCAGGACAGTTTGGGAATCTGAATTTGGAAGAGACGCTTACAGTAGTTTGTGCCCCATTTGGCTTAGATTTCTCAATAGGAGAGAATATGAAAGTGACATTGAAAGAAATCCACTAGATAAGTTTTTTTGGGAAAAATTGGCGCAATACTGCAAGTACTTTCGCAAAATAAAAATAGAATAATTCGTTCGGTTTTATGATACTGCGGTAAGCCTAGAGCTTACACAAAAAAGTAAGTAACACTCAATGAAGCATCTTTCAGAGATGCATCAGATAGTATAGTTAGTTTTAGTTAAGGTTTAGAATTGAAGCTGGAAACGTCCAGCTTCGATTTTTTTGTATAGTGCCGATTTGTGTAGCTTCGCATCATGAAGCATCCACGCACCTTATCAATTGATGACTACAACTACGAATTGCCCGAAGATTGCATCGCGAAATTTCCTAGAAAGAATAGAGAAGATGCAAGATTGTTGATTTACAACGCAGGTGATATTTCAGATGATATATTTTCGAACATCGATACTGTTCTGAAGAAAGATGATCTTTTGCTTCTAAATGAAACAAAGGTTATCCCTGCCCGCGTTCATTTTAAAAAATCCACTGGAGGAGAAATAGAGATATTTCTTTTGCAACCCAGTGAAATGGATCATGCGGAAGCTATGGATCAACGAATCGAAGTGGCTTGGGAGGCCCTGGTCGGAGGTGCGAAAAAATGGAAAGATGGTCCCTTGACAAGAACTGTCGAAATCGAGGGCACTGAATTTGAACTTTCTGCGGAAAAAATTTCTTCTAACAGGGGCACATTTCAAATTAAATTTTCGTGGAATAATCCCGCTGTCTCCTTTTCAGAATTGCTTTCGGAAATTGGCGAGTTGCCTTTACCGCCCTACTTCGAGAGAAAGGCAGATCCTGAAGATTACGATCGTTATCAAACTGTTTTCGCAAGATTCGAAGGTTCTGTCGCAGCCCCTACTGCAGGCCTTCATTTCACATCTTCAGTTTTAGATAAATTATCTAGGTTGGGTGTTGCCTCCGAACGTATCACACTGCACGTAGGAAGCGGAACATTTAAACCCGTCAGTGCGGATAGCATGGAAGGTCATGATATGCACGGGGAGGTTTTCTCTGTCAGCATGTCCTTGATTGAAAAGCTCATTGCTTCAAAAGGCAGAATAATCCCCGTGGGAACAACTTCTATGAGGACGATAGAGAGTTTGTATTGGATCGGTGTTAAATTGATTATTGGCGCCCCTATGGACGAAAAAGGCATAAGCCTGTCGCAATGGGAACCATACGATTTACCGCAGCAATTTTCTAAAGAAGAATCTCTCAAGGCAATTCTTTCTTATTGTGAAAATAGGGGACTTACTCAGTTGTCGGGCGTTACTTCAGTTTTGATTGCTCCTGGTTACAGATTCAGAATTTCGCAAGGACTCATCACTAACTTTCATTTACCAAAGAGTACACTAATCTTATTGGTGTCGGCTCTGGTGGGTGATAAATGGAGAGACATTTATAAATATGCCATAAGCTCAGACTTTAAGTTTTTGAGTTACGGCGATAGTTCGATCTTACTTCCATAGAATTATGGGTAAAAAAAAACCTCGTCGTAGACGAGGTTTTTTTTATTCTAACTAAATAAGATTATCTTCTTTCGTAACGGTTGTCTTCGATTTCACCCTCTTCTTTGAAAGAGTTGAATACCGCTGTTGCCGCTTTATTTTGAACACTTGTAGCAAGTGTCTCACGATCTATAGTGTAATTATCATCGCTAACTCCTTCTACAATATCAGAAGTTTTTTGAAGCACGTATACACCACCTTTTCCTTTGATTGGAGAAGAAACGAAATCTTTCTTCATACCGAAAGCAATACCAATCACTTCGTATTCTGGAGTATTTACTCCGCTACCTGGGATGTTTGTTGCTTTCAAATTCATGTCAGTCGAATTTTTAACTGTAGACCCAACTGCCGTTGCAATTTCAGCAAGCGAACCTTGAGTCATCATAGCCATGTATTTTTCAGCTTTCTTTTCTTTGATAGCTTCAGCCTTCATTTTGTCGTAGACGTTCTCCAAAGTTGGTACACCACGTTCTTTAATTTCAGTCAAAGCAGCAATGATATAATCGTTGTCAATCATCATTGGCTGTGAAACTTCACCAAGTTCAGCACCATATGCCCATGATACCACAGTTCCGCCGTTCGCTAGACCAGGGATGTTAGTAGCATTTGGTTTGATGTTATTTGCTGGGGTAACTACAGTTCCACCGTTTAAAGTATCTGCTGCAGCTCTGAAGCTAGCTGTATCTGCAAAATTCAAAGAGAAGTCGCTTGCCAAACGGTAAGCATCTTTTCTCGTTCCAGAACTTGGTTCAATGCGACGATCAACAATAGCAACTTTTGCAACTGCAAATTTTTGATCAGTTACTTCAAGAACGTGAACCCCGAAATCTGTAACTACAATTTGCAAAGCTCCTTTAGTTCCGCTGAAAGCAGCGTCTTCAAATTCTTTTACCATTGCGCCTTTAGCAAACCAATTCAAGTCACCACCAGAGTTCTTAGTTCCGTCGGTACCGTATTGTGCAGCCATCGCTTCGAAATTATTTTCTTTCGCAATTACACTCTTGATTGAGTCAGCCTTAGCACGAGCAGTAGCCAATTCAGCAGGAATCTTGCGGTCTGCTTTCACCAAAATGTGGCGAGCACGAACTGAGTCAAGCTGATTGATACGATTTGAAACCTTAGCAATGCAGTAAGCATTATTGTATTCAAATGGGCCAATAATTTTACCAAGCGAATCTGATGTCACTTGAGTATTATATGGCTCAGGGAAACTTCCAGCGTGGTATTTACCAAATGCTTTAGCTGGAGTA
>JBIIBU010000257.1:0-3222 GCA_044239235.1 Flavobacteriales bacterium | reverse complement strand
CTTGAGGATTATTCACTTGATGTGAGTTCTCCAGGAGTAGGTAAGCCATTAAGGCTAAAGAGGCAATATGTTAAAAATGTGGGTCGTACAGTAAATGTAAAGCGCACAGACGGAACAATTGTCGAGGGTGTTTTAGTATCTTCGGATGAGGAAAAGATTGTGGTTCATACAAGAACCAAGGAAGAAGTCGAAGGTAAGAAAGGAAAAAAATGGGTTGAGCGTGATGAAGAAATCGCATTCGACACCATTTCAGAAACGAAAATTGTAATAAGCTTCAAATAAATCATTGTTAAATGAAAGGGGTAAACCTAAGTGAGGCGTTCTCGGAATTCAAAGAATTCAAGAACATTGACCGCGAAGCAATGACAAATATTCTGTCAGATGTTTTTCGCAACATGATCCTCAAGCGTTGGGGAGCCGAAGACGGCTTCGACATTATTGTTAACTCAGATCGTGGTGACCTGGAAATCTGGCGTACGCGCGAGATTGTTCCTGATGGAGAGCTCGATGATGAAGTTGCACAAATCGAGATTAGTCTTGCTCGCAAGATTGTTCCAGATTTGGAAATTGGGGAAGAATTGATTGAGGAAATCAAGATCGAAGATTTCGGTCGTCGTAACGTTTTGGCTATGCGTCAAAACCTTGCTTCGCGAATCATCGAACTTGAAAAAGATCATATCTACCAAAAATACAAGGAACGCGTTGGAGACATTATCTCTGGCGAGGTTTACCAAGTATGGAAAAAAGAAATTTTGGTACTCGATGACGAAGACAACGAACTTGTACTTCCAAAAGAGCAACAAATTCCTAGCGATTTCTACAAAAAAGGTGACACTATCCGTGCGGTAGTTTACAAAGTAGATATGCGCAACAATTCACCAGCGATTATCTTGAGCCGTACAGCTCCTGAATTCCTTGAGAAGCTCTTCGAACAAGAGGTTCCAGAGGTATTTGATGGTTTGATTACGATCAAGAAAATTGTTCGCGAACCAGGAGAGCGTGCGAAAGTAGCTGTAGAAAGTTACGATGATCGCGTAGATCCAGTGGGCGCATGCGTTGGTATGAAAGGATCACGTATCCACAGTATCGTGCGCGAATTGAGAAATGAAAATATCGACGTTATTCAGTACACCTCAAACGATCAATTGTTGATCTCTCGTGCTCTCGCTCCAGCGAAGATTTCGAGTGTTAACTTGGATCGCGACAATGCTAAGGCAGACGTATTCTTGAAACCTGATCAAGTATCTCTCGCTATTGGTAAAGGTGGACATAACATCCGTCTAGCTGGTCGCTTGACTGGATTTGATATTGATGTATATCGTGAAAATGAAACCGACATTGATGATGTGGATTTGGAAGAATTCTCAGACGAAATCGATGCATGGATCATTGGCGAATTGAAATCGATTGGTTGTGATACCGCTCGATCTGTGTTAGACATTCCGAAAGAAGACCTCGTAAAACGTACCGACCTCGAAGAAGAAACCGTGGAAGAAGTGTTGCGTATTTTGAAAGAGGAATTTGAATAGGAAGTTATTTTTAAGTGAAGAGAGTCAAGGATAAAAGCGAAGTCAATATATTAGTATTGACTTACGCTACATCCTTTAAATACAATTTATGTCCGAAAACAAGGCACCACAAAGATTAGGAAAAGCGGCAGTTTCGCTTGGCGTTAGTAAGGATACTATCGTAGAATTCCTCGGTAAAAAGGGGATTTCTGTGGATAATAATCCAATGGCCAAGATTGAAGCTGATGTGTTTGAATTGCTGGAAATCGAATTTTCAAGCGATCAAAAAGCAAAAGAAAAGGCTGCCCAAGCAACCAAAACTCGCGAGTCACGCGAGACCATCACTATTGATTCTAACAAGAAGAAGAAAAGTGACGGCAGTGAAGAAGAAGAGCCAGAAATTGATCTGACTCAATTCAAACGCAAAGTAGAACCTGCGAAGCCTAAACCAGAGGCGCCAAAAGCTACTCCTGCTCCAAAACCTGAGCCCGAAGCTCCAATCGAGGAAGTTCCTGAACCAGTTGCTGGTCCTACAGAAACTCCGGGTGGTGTGCGTATCGAACTTGCTACTCCAGGCGAAGATGACCTTCCTGGCGATGTAAAAATCATCGGCAAAATCGATTTGTCATCTATTGAAAAGCCTAAGACAAAAGGCAAGAAAAAAGAAGAGCCAAAAGCTACTCCTGCTGCTGGAAAGCCAGCAGCTGACAAAAAAGGCAAAAAGAAAGAAGCCCCTGTAAAAGAGCACCAAAATGCTGTTGCAAAAACAGAAGCTTTCATTCTTCCTCAACATGAAGCTCAAGCGCCTCCAGCGCTAGCTGAAACCCCACCTGCACCTGCTGTCGAGAAAGAGTTGATCAAGGTCAACGCACAAAAACTCGCTGGTGTGAAAGTGATGGGTAAAATCGAATTGCCTACAGCTCCCGAGAAGAAGAGCGCTGCTCCGCAAAACGATCCAAACAAAGAAAAACGCAAACGCAAACGTGTTGCAAAAGTGGATATCGGTCGCCAACAGGAAATCGATAAACGCAATAGAAATAGACCAGCTCAAGGTCCTGGTGCTCCAGGCCAAGGCGGTCAAGGTGGACAAAACGCAGGTGCGAATCCAGCTCAGAGCAAAGAACTCAACGAGCAACAGATTCAAAACCAAATCAAAGAAACTCTTGCACGCCTTGGTAACCAAGGTAAATCGAAGTCTTCTAAGTTCCGTCGTGAAAAACGTGACCAAGTGGCTCGCCGTGCAGAAGAACAAGCAATCCGCGATCAAGCGCAAAGCAGCGTATTGCAATTGACAGAGTTCGTAACAGTTTCCGAACTAGCGAACATGATGAGCAAACAACCTGTAGAGATTATCTCAGCTTGTATGTCACTCGGTATCTTCGCTTCGATCAACCAACGTCTCGACGCTGAAACCATTCACATCATTGCTGAAGAATTTGGCTACCAAGTTGAATTCGTAAGCGCTGAAGTAACTGAAAGTGCTTTCGAAGAAGTTGATAATCCTGATGATCTTGTATCAAGACCTCCAGTAGTCACTGTAATGGGTCACGTCGATCACGGTAAAACATCGTTGCTTGACTTTATTCGCAATGCAAACGTTGTTGCCGGTGAGGCGGGTGGTATCACTCAACACATTGGAGCGTACAGCGTAATGCTTCCTGCAAGTGGAAAACGTATTACATTCCTTGATACTCCGGGTCACGAAGCGTTCACC
>JBIIBU010000256.1:0-3229 GCA_044239235.1 Flavobacteriales bacterium | reverse complement strand
CTAATGCGTTTTCGCTAGGGCTTTCAAGAACTTCTCTAACCTGATGGAGCCATTTATCCATCTTGCTTTCAGGAGTCTCTGGCGAGTCTTTGTATTTCCAATGGGCAGCGTATCCTCGTTCGGCTAGGTCGTCCATTCTTACTGAACGAATTTGTACTTCGACCCATTTGCCCGTTGGCGACATCACTGTGGTGTGCAGCGATTCGTAACCACTGGATTTTGGCAAACTAATCCAGTCGCGAAGTCGCTCTGGGCTGGGTTGGTAAAAATCTGTAACGATAGAATAAACGCGCCAACAGTCTGCTTTTTCGAGGTCTTGTGGCGAGTCGAGAATAATACGGATTGCGAAGACATCATAGATTTCCTCGAAGGGAACTCCTTTTTTATGGATCTTATTCCAAATGGAATAAACAGATTTTGTTCTGCTTTTGATTTCGTATTTGATCTCCAATTTATCTAAGGCTCTTCTGATAGGAAGAGTAAAAGCATTGATAAATCGTGTTCTTACTGCTTGTGTTTTTTGAAGCCTATTGATTATGTCATCATAGGTTTCAGGCTCTTTGAACTTGAGACTAAGATCTTCGAGTTCTGTTTTTATATAGTAAAGTCCTAGTCTATGCGCTAAAGGTGCATAGAGGAACAAGGTTTCGCTTGCGATTTTGAGTTGTTTTTCTCGCGCCATGTGGTCGAGTGTTCTCATATTATGCAGGCGGTCAGCCAGTTTTATGAGAATAACACGCACATCATCGCTGAGTGTAAGCAGCATTTTGCGGAAGTTTTCCGCTTGATCAGAAGTATTACTATAATCGGATACACCGCTTATTTTGGTCAGTCCATCGATGATGGTTCGTTCTTTTTTTCCAAAAAGATTTTGAATGTCATCTAGCGTAATGTCTGTATCTTCAACTGTATCATGAAGCAAAGCACAGACAATGGCAGTTGTTCCAAGTCCAAGTTCCTCAGCTGCAATTTTTGCTACTGCTAGCGGATGATAAATGTATGGTTCCCCGCTTTTGCGGCGCATGTCTTTGTGCGCTTCAGCAGCTACTTCAAATGCTTTGCGAATTCTTGCTTTGTCAGCACGAGTCTTTGAGCGATGACACACTCGGAGTAGTCCTCTGTATCTACGGAGGATTTCTCTCTTCTCTTCTTCTGGATCGAATTGGACTTTTTGCATACTGTTACAAATAAAACAAGTAAAGTCGCAGGAAGTTGACTCATGATAACCGTTTTTTAACAATGGATTGGCGATGAATTGTGAAGCCTTTGTTTTGACTAATATTGCGAACCAAATTAGGCCGATGAATCATTTCACCAAAACAGACATTATTAGATTATTTTTAGTAATAGCCTTGCTCTGTTCTTTTCTGAGTAATTACGGTCAAGTTGACGCCTTTGGATGGCATCGTCGCGATTTGGATTCTTTGGAAATGGTCTATCAAGAAAAAGGGTTCCAATTTCATTCCGTCTTTCAGCCTGCACCAAGATTTTTACAAGCAGCGGACTTTGCTGATTCAACAATTCAGAAAACTGAACGTCAAATCAACATTTGTTTTATTCCCCATTTTGCAGCGAATGCCGGAGCCGGAATTGGAAATGAAGTTGCTGCCTATACAAGCGCGGGTGCTCTAATGAGGTTTACGGATTACAATAAGTGGGATGCCTCTTTTGGATATTCATTCAATTATCGCTCAGGTCCTGATTATTTGTCTAGATGGATGGATTCTACTATGGTCATGCCTGGTGTTGGAAAAGCGTATTATTCTGATGGATTGGGGTATTACGCACACAACATTTTTGGGAAGTTAGGTTTTCAAGCTGGAAAAAGAGTTTATCTAGAGGCTGGACGAGGTAAGAATTTTTGGGGAGATGGCTACAGGTCTTTGATACTTAGTGACAATGCAGCAGCATATCCATATGGACGATTGACACTGGATTTGTGGAAGTTTAGATACAATGCTATGTGGGCGCAGACTTCGTTTGGAAGTGAGAAGAAGTTTTTTGCAATGCACGGTTTGAGTTTAAACGTTGCTAAAAACCTTCAACTTTCAATCTTTGAAATGGTTACGTGGCAGGCAAAGGATAAATTGAATAACAGGGGCATGGATTTTCACTATTTAAATCCAATTTTGTTTTACAGGCCAGTGGAATATGCCCAAGGCAGCGCTGATAACGTTATTCTCGGTGGTGGAGCGAAGTGGAGGCCTCTTCCAAATGTTCAGGTCTATACACAGGTTGTAATTGATGAATTTTTACTTAAGGAAGTTAGACGACAGTCGGGTTGGTGGGCTAATAAATTTGGTGGGCAGATTGGAATTCGATTTTTTGATGTACTGCCTGGTCTTAGTATTCAAAGTGAGTTGAATGCTGTGCGTCCGTTTACCTATACACATGGCAGTTCGATTCAATCTTGGGGACATAGTAATCAGCCTTTGGCCCATCCTTGGGGGGCGAATTTTTGGGAATGGGTCAACATAGCCAAGTACCAAAAAGGGCGATATCTAATTACAAATAAAAATATTTGGGGAAGTTTTGGACGCGATGGATTAGATGATGATGGGGATGGAATCGGGGAGAATTGGGGGGGAGATATTTTCAGATCATACAAGGCTCCTTACAAACAATATGGGAATAAGTTATTGCAAGGGCAGAGGTCTGTGGTTCATTATAATGAACTTTCTGTTTCTCGCAGATCTGCTAAGTTTCCGAGTTTGGTATTCAGCGCATCGTACATTATTCGCTACGAGCACCAAAAAGAAGTCAACTATTTGGATAATTACTTGTTTATTGGTTTGCAATTGGATGGCTTTTTAAAGCCGGTCACCGATTTTTAAAGTATTGAAATCAAAAAACTGTGGAGGTGATTCCTATATTACCTTTGCGGCCAAATTCAAGACAAATTGAAGTCTTCAGAAGTAGTTTCAGATTCATCAAACGCTTATATGTCTAAGCTTCGAGATATTGCAATCTTATTTAAGTTGAGGTTGACCTTTTTGGTTGTTGTTTCCGCTGTTCTAGGTTTTTTTATGGGAACTTCGGGAGTGACAGATTATCGCTTGCTGTATTTGATTATAGGTGGTGTCCTGCTTACCGGCGGAAGCAATGGTTTGAACCAAGTTTGGGAGCGAGAGTGGGATAAACTGATGCTTCGCACTCAGCATAGGCCTATTCCTCAGTCTAGAATGTCGCGCAATGAAGGAATTATAATTTCCACATTAGCGGGTGTTTC
>JBIIBU010000254.1:0-3242 GCA_044239235.1 Flavobacteriales bacterium | reverse complement strand
ATCGCATCATCAGGATTTCTGCCTTCTAGTTCCAATTTCAACCAAGTGTCTTTTTGATTTACTGCGCCTATTTCTTCTATTGTTGCATCTAATTCTTTTCGGCTTAATTGTGCTAGCATTTCAGAATACTCTCTGCCATATACCGCTTCCATAATGCGCTCTTCAAAGTAAACTGTAAAGCCTTCATTGAGCCAGAAGTCATTCCAAGTTGAATTGGTTACCAGGTTACCACTCCAGCTGTGTGCTAATTCATGAGCAATTAAAGAAACTAAAGATTTATCTCCAGCAATAATCGTAGGAGTTGCAAATGTGATACGTGGATTTTCCATTCCACCAAAAGGAAATGCTGCCGGAAGAACGAGCACATCATATCGTCCCCAAACATATTCTCCATAGAGTTCCTCAGCTGCAACAAGCATTTTTTGCATGTCCTCAAATTCATATGCCGCAGCATCAATGACGGAAGGAATAGCATACACTCCAGTGCGATCTCCGATTGCTTTAAAACGAATATCTCCCACCGCTAATGCCATGAGATAGGTTGGAATGGGTTGTTCCATTTTAAACGAATAAACACCATCCTTACTGAGTGTCGTTGGATTTTCAGCACTCATCAACGCCATCAAATCATTTGGTACCTTAACACTCGCGTCGTAGGTAATGCGTAAGCCGGGGCTGTCTTGACAAGGCAACCATGTGCGCGCTAGTATTGCTTGTGACTGAGTGAATAGGAAAGGTTTTTCACCGTCAACCCATAACAAGGCTTCTGCACCTTCTGGTGTAGAATAATCGATGGTCACTAGTTTTGTAGTACTGTCTATTTCAACAGAAAGAGGCGCTCCTAAAAACTCACGTTCCTCTCCTATTTCAAAAATGGTTGGCTTTCCGTCAATGAGTACTTTTTGAATTTTCAAACCTTTGATGTCAAACACGATTCGATTGGTATCGCTCAGATGTTCGATATCATAAGTAGCACTTGCCTGAATTGTTTTTGTTTTGAAATCAACATTTGCATTCCATGACAAATGCTTCACTCGCACATCATTTGGATGGCTGAATGAATGAGGATCTTTGGCTAATTTACTATTTGCAATCATCATTTTCACTCTATCAGAATGTTCTGAATTATTAGATGGCTGGCTATTACAGGACGATACAAAAACCGCTAATAGCGCTACAATGGAGAGTTTCGTGAAATAACTAGATATCTTCATTTTCTAAAACTATTGTTGTTGAATAACTCTCTTTATCGCTGTTAGATTTTCCTCTAAATCAAACTTTATTATATGCCAAATAATATCGTCATCAATATCGAAATACTCATGAACGATAAAATTTCTTAACGCAAACATATGCGACCATGGTAGGCTTTTATGCTTTTTCTGAAATTTAAAAGGAATGTGCTTTACCGACTCTCCTAAAACCTCAAAATTTCTTATCACCGCATCTCGTAGCATCGTGTTGGAAATAAATTCCTCGAAAGTAATATTTACAGTGTAGTCTAGGATACGCTCCATTGCTTCTTGCATATCCTGCAGATAAAAATCAAATCTCCTTTGCGCTCGAATCATACGTAATGGGTATTTTCAAGGACTTCCTGTCTAAGGGCAGGCTTTAATGCATTGGAAGTACAAATGTCTATGCGCATTGCCAATTTGAGTTCGAGCCATTCTTTCAAAGCAAAGAACTCCCAACCTAATGGCTTTTCCAATTCAACGATTATATTCAATTCACAATCTGCATTATGATGGTGAGATAAAAAACAATCGAAATAACCTATCCTCATAACTCCCCACTTAGATTCAAGTTGAGGTTTCAATCGAGCGATATTATGATGGAGGTCTCGATTCATTTTCTGCAATATCTTCCGAAAACGCCTAATGGAAGTTTTACACCACTTTTGGCCTGAAGATAAAGTTCGCCGATATTCAAATCTTTACCTGCAAATTCTTTTAATAGATTTTCAATTACTAAAGCCGAAAGTCCGAGACTGTATGCATTCAAGATGAGGAAATGTTCTTTTGGATCCAGAATCTGGAGAACGTTTTTCATCATTTCAGCTAGGTTATCTTCCAACTTCCACTTCTCCCCTTTTGGTCCGTGACCGAAAGCTGGTGGGTCGAGAATAATGCCATTGTATTTATTTCCTCTTCTCACTTCACGCTCTGCAAATTTCAATGCATCTTCTACCATCCAACGAATGTCAGTGAGGCTGCTAATCTGCATATTCTCATTTGCCCAACTAACTACTTGCTTTATGCTATCAACGTGAGTAACTTCTGCGCCCGCAGCAGAAGCAGCGAGGGAAGCACCACCAGTATATGCAAACAAATTCAAGACTTTGGGTTTCGGAACACTCATCGACTCAATCGATTTAACGATGAAATCCCAGTTAGCTGCTTGTTCTGGAAAAATCCCTACGTGCTTGAACGAAGTTAGCCCCAATCGAAAAGAAATTTCCTTTTCATTTGGCAATTTATATGGGATGACCCATTGATCTGGCATTTTCTTCATCTTCTGCCATTCCCCACTATTACTTCCTTTAGGAATAAACTTGATGTGAGCGAGCTTCTTCCACTCCGACTCAGACCATACCTTAGGCCATACCGCCTGAGGCTCTGGACGAATAGTCACAAATTCACCAAAACGTTCGAGTTTCTCAAAGTCACCGCAATCAAGCAGTTCGTAATTTTTCCAATGAAGGGGGGTAATCAATTCCATAGCTTGTGCAAACCTATATCAAAGCGATCAAAAATCCTTATTTATTGCGCTTTTCATTGCACAATGCCATCATATTTCTTGTATTCTGATTTTTTGGATCTAGCCAATACAATTGGCAGTACATATTATATGCAGTATTCCAATCTTCTCGTGCTTCCGCTGCTCGAGCCAAAACATCCAATTCCGTTGACGTTGGAGCCCAATTCTTCAATGTAAAATCAATTGGAATCGTTACTTCCATGAAAGGCTTTCCGTTGAATTTTTTTGGAACAAAAGTTCCTTCAAATAGACTTACTACTCTGATGGCTTCCGAATCCAAGGAGGGATAGACATGGTCAACTAGGCGAAGATTTGAAAGTTTTCCATCCGCGCCAATAGTTGCCTTAACTCGTACACGGCCGATAACTTTATTCTTTTTCGCATCCTTTGGATACTTCAAATTCTTCTTAATCTCATTGAAATAAACATCAATATTCTCGGAATAAACAGGAAGTAAATCGCGATTTGGTTTATTTACGCCT
>JBIIBU010000033.1:0-13025 GCA_044239235.1 Flavobacteriales bacterium | reverse complement strand
TGTGCTTTGTAATAGATGTAACACTAAACACATCGTATGCGCCTGGTGATTATTCAGTGAGACAGTGATTACAGTGTGGCAGTTAGACAGTTTGGTAGTTTGGTAGTGTGGTAGTTTGATAGCCCCGGAGGGGCGCTTTACGGTAGCCCGAAGGGGTGTGATAGTTTGATAGTTTGATAGTTTGGTAGTTTGATAGTTTGATAGTTTGATAGTGTGGTAGTGTGGTAGTTTGATAGTGAACCCAAGTGGAATCAAATTAAGCCAAATGCACCCAAGAGCACCCAAATGCAAATCAAATTAAGCCAAATGAACTCAAGTGCACCCAAATGCAAATCTAATTAAGCCAAATGAACTCAAGTGCACCCAAATGGACCCAAATGATTTTGAATTTGTGTTCACTTGTGTTCACTTGCTTCCACTTGTGTTCACTGTGGCACTGTCACACTATCTCATCGAGTCTAGGAGGCGCTGAAGTGTGATTTCATCTGGGATGAGCACTTTGCGCGCTTTGCTGCCTTCGAATGGGCCGATGATGCCGGCAGCTTCTAATTGATCCACCAAACGCCCTGCACGATTATAACCAAGTTTCAGCTTGCGCTGAAGCAATGAGGCAGAGCCTTGTTGGGTCATGACCACAATTTTAGCAGCTTCTTCAAACAAACTATCTCGATCTTCTTCTGAGAACGACAATTCTGTATTGCCGGATTCGTCTGGTACTTCTGGCAATAATAGGGCACTTGGATAGCCTTGCTGACTGCCGATAAAGTCTGTGATTTCCTCTACTTCTGGCGTGTCCACGAATCCGCATTGTATACGAATAAGGTCATTTCCAGTAGAGAATAGCATATCCCCGCGACCAATCAATTGGTCTGCTCCGCCTGCATCAAGAATGGTACGTGAGTCGATTTTCGAAGTTACACGGAAGGCAATTCGCGCTGGGAAGTTGGCCTTGATTGTACCCGTAATGATATTGACAGATGGACGCTGAGTTGCAATAATGAGGTGTATACCAATTGCTCGGGCAAGCTGGGCTAGACGGGCGATAGGGGTTTCAACCTCACGTCCTGCTGTCATAATAAGGTCGGCAAACTCGTCGACCACAAGGACTATATAAGGCAGATAACGGTGACCGTTCTCTGGATTAAGTTTTCTGCTGATGAATTTAGCATTGTACTCTTTGATATTTCGACATTGAGCTATTTTCAGTAGCTCGTATCGGTCGTCCATCTCAATACAAAGTGAATTGAGCGTACGTACTACTTTGCTTGTATCTGTGATAATTGCCTCATCTGTATCAGGCAGTTTAGCCAAAAAGTGTCTTTCAATTTTATTGAATAATGTCAATTCTACTTTCTTAGGATCGACGAGTACAAATTTGATTTGAGAAGGATGTTTCTTGTAAAGTAGAGAAACCAAAATCGCATTCAATCCAACGGATTTACCTTGACCAGTAGCACCTGCCATGAGCAAGTGAGGCATTTTGGCAAGATCAGCTACGAAGTTTTCGTTTGAAATAGTTTTTCCAAGAACAACGGGCAATTCCATGTCGTTGTTTTGGAATTTTTCACTTGCGATAAGTGATCGCATCGATACGATATCGGGGCGTGAATTTGGAACTTCAATACCTATTGTTCCTTTTCCTGGAATCGGAGCGATGATACGAATGCCAAGTGCTGCAAGGCTAAGCGCGATGTCATCTTCCAGGTTTTTAATTTTGGAAATACGAACGCCTGGTGCAGGAACGATTTCATAAAGTGTTACTGTAGGTCCAACAGTAGCCTTGATTTTATCGATCTCAATTTTATAATGATTGAGTGTCTCGACAATTTTATTTTTATTCGCTTCAAGTTCTTCCTTGTTGATTTGAGGTACGCCCGAACCATGATTTTTCAGCAATTCAATGGAAGGGGGTTCGTAGCGGCTGAGATCGAGTTTCGGATCGTATGGACCGAATTCTTGAAGTTTATTTCCAAGTTCATCGTCACTTAATTCCTCTTCGATTTTCGGCATTTCCACTTCCATATCAGAGATGGGAGCATTGAGTTCAAAGTTGGGTTTTGGAGCGTTCTCAATATTAATAGGCGGCATTTCGATTTCGAAATCGTTGCTCGGTTCTATTGGAGGCTCAAATGCAAGAATAGGAGATGCGGCTGCCGCTGGAATTATTGGATTAATATCCAATTCAACACTTGCGTTTTGTTCTTGAACAATTGGATTTATTGCCACTTCAGGTGTTGGAACAGCTTTCTTTATTTCGAAAGAAATTTCTTCTACATGATTTACTGGAGCTGCTGGTTCACGCGAGATTAGAAAAGGTTCTGGACCTTCTTCATCGAATTCATCTTTTACGATATCCTGCATAATTGGAGCAGGGCGGTCTGCACGAAGGCTATTTGTTACCGGCGTTATTACCGTTTTTTTTTCAGCCCTAAAGAAATCTTCTTCTTCTTGAATTTCGTTTTCGTCCTCTTCTTCCGCCTCTTCGTCTTCCTCAACTATTTCTTCTACTTCTGGGGTATCTGGCGCTTCTGGTTTGGGTCGTTTCATCCATTCAGAAAAGCTTTCCCACCAAGATTCTACTTTGTGATTGTGATTGAAAATGAGGTATGCACCTAATACAAAAATTAAGAGCATCAGCGTGCCAAACCAACCTAGAGTAAAAGTGGTCCATTCAGTAGCGAAGTGGCCATATCCTCCCACGAATCTATCGTTGCAGGAGATCTCTATTTTTCTGTCAAAACCATCAACACGGTGGTGAAAGAAAAAACCTATGGCAAGTGGGAAATACAATGCGCCAAGAACAGAGAGTCTAAGGCTTTTATAGAAGGGTAAAATTTCTTTATTCAAAGCGACTTTTACACCCCAGAGAAATACAATCAATGAAAGGAAGAATGCACCAACGCCGAGGTAGGTGAACATGAAGAAATGAGCGATGTGAGCACCCATTTTCCCCATCCAATTGCTATACGGCTCGTGGTCTGAGAAGTCGGCTACATCCGTATTTCCTGTGATGAGATATTGATCGTGACTTCCGGTGAATAGGTAGGATAGGCAAGCAAGAAAAAGAAAGCAGCCAAAAAGAATCAAAAAGATTCCGCTGATTTTTTTTACACGAGGATCTTGCATGAAAGCCCAAAAGCCCGAAGAAGATTTTGAAGACTTTGACTTCGCGTTCTTTTTCGTTGTTGGAGTAGGAGTTTCCTCGTCTTCCTGAGAGTTATTTTTAATGGTATTTTTGGCCACAATACTGCACAATAAGGCGGTAACAAAAGTATAAGTCGAAATGGCCCTAACGAGACAACGGTTGATGTATTATCAACAAACGACTACTAACTACTGGTTACTAGTGACAAGTGACTGGTGACTGGTTACTAATTACTAATTACCTACTACCACACTATCAAACTACCACACTACCACACTATCAAACTATCGCACTAACCTCGTCGCTTCTCTTGCTGTTAGTCCGGAGAATTTATGGGCGTTGACGGTTTGGATTACGAAGTTTGCGTCGGTTTTAGAGTATTGTCGAAGTGCCCATCCCATCGCTTTTCTGTGAAAAAATTCTTTTGAGTCGATATGGGTTAATATGGCAGCTAAGAGCAGGTCTGTATCGGTTTTTTCTTTGTAAAAAAGTTGGAAGATCATGGAAGTTCTATTCATCCACATATTGGGATGATTGATGAATCGCATGATTTCTTCCTCTTTCTCTTCTGGGAATTGGGTCATGTACTTGCCTACGAGATGCGCTGCGATAAAATCGACACTGTCCCACCAGCTATGATGCAGAATCATGAATTCGAAGAGTTCGAGCGATTCTTTTTTCAAGTAAAGTTTCTTTTTGAGTGCGAATTCCATGGCGAAATAGTGGAGCTCACGTTCTTGCTCTTTCCAAAGCATTTTTATAAATCCTTCTGAATCAATTTCTTTGTTGGAAATCAGTTCTTTCATAAGGTCCTTGGTCAAAGCTGCGCGAATGGGTTTTTTTATTCCGTAAAATGGAAAAAGCCCTTTCATGTATGCTTCCATGCCTTTAGCAATCGTGGGATGGGCGGCATTTGCGTAAATTTCCTTAACTTTGTCAACTGCTTGAGTAGGATTCATGGGGCGAAATTACTCAGTTGGCAGAGCTCATTTTGCGGTGTTTTATGTTAAATGTAATTTTTTTTAACATGAGATGTTGTAAAACCCAAAAGAAGTATTACATTTGCCCCCCATTTACAAGAAGTTATGGCTAAGAAAGGCAACAGAGTACAAGTGATTATGGAATGCACTGAACATAAAGAGTCAGGCAAGCCCGGCACAAGCCGTTATATCACAACCAAAAACAGAAAGAACACCCCTGAAAGAATGGAGATTAAGAAATATAATCCTATTCTTAAGCGTGTAACTGTACATAAAGAAATCAAATAATACTAAAGCACCATGGCAAAGAAGGTAGTTGCATCGTTGCAAACCGGTGGTGGAAAGAACCACACTAAAGTTATCAAAATGATTAAGTCTCCTAAGTCTGGTGCTTATTCATTCAAAGAAGAAATCGTACACAACGACAAAATCGCTGAGTTCTTCGCTGCTAAATAAGCGTTATCTCAGATGAAATAATATCTTTGAAGGGCTTTTCCGGTAGGGAAAGCCCTTTTTGTATGTCTATCTTTGCCACTGCTAGTAGGAATTAGGAAACATGAATTTTTTCAAAAGACTATTCTCTTCGGAGAAAAAAGAGAGCCTTAATCAAGGATTGGAAAAAACCAGAACGGGTTTTTTCTCAAAATTGGCAAAGGTCATTGCCGGCAAAAGCCGTGTTGATGAGGAGGTGCTCGATAACCTCGAGGAGCTTCTCATCAGTTCTGATGTGGGGGTAGAAACTACAATCAAGATCATCAAGAAAATTGAGGAACGCGTGGCCCGTGACAAGTTTATGGGTACCGAGGAGCTTAATTCTATTCTGAAGGAAGAAATTTCTGGGCTTCTCTCTTCTCACGAAGGTGAGGAAAGCGAGGATGTTTTTATACCCAAAAAAGATGGTCCTTACGTGATAATGGTAGTGGGAGTGAATGGAGTGGGTAAAACGACTACAATCGGAAAACTCGCGCACCAATTAAAAGGTCAAGGAAAGAAAGTGATGTTGGGTGCGGCTGATACGTTTAGAGCAGCAGCCGTGGATCAATTGAAAATATGGAGTGAGCGAGCTGGTGTTCCAATAGTTTCTCAAGGAATGGGAGCAGATCCTGCTTCGGTAGCATTCGACACTCTTCAAAGTGCAGTGGCTCAAGGTTGCGATGTAGTCCTAATTGATACTGCTGGTCGTTTGCACAATAAAGTAGGGCTCATGAATGAGTTGACTAAAATCAAACGTGTAATGCAAAAGGTTGTGCCAGATGCTCCTCACGAAGTGCTATTAGTCTTAGATGGCTCAACAGGCCAAAATGCTTTTGAACAAGCAAAACAATTCACGGCTGCCACAGATGTGAATGCATTGGCTATTACAAAAATAGATGGAACAGCAAAAGGTGGTGTTGTAATCGGGATATCAGATCAGTTTAGCATTCCTGTGAAATATATTGGTGTAGGTGAAAAAATCGGTGACCTACAGGTGTTCAACCGTTTCGAATTTGTAGACTCTTTATTCAGTCAAGGAAATAGCGCTTCATAATATGCGTACAAAAACTCTCAAAAAAAACAAGGTGAATGTTGTCACTCTTGGATGTGCTAAAAACATATTCGACAGTGAAGTGATGATGGCTCAATTGAAAGCGAATGCATTTGATGTAGAGCACGAATCGGAGGAACAGGATTCAGAAATCGTAATTATCAATACATGCGGTTTTATCGATAATGCAAAAGAGGAATCGATCAACACGATTCTTGCTTGGGCGAAAGAAAAGGAAAAGGGCAACGTATCAAAATTATTTGTTACTGGTTGTTTGAGCGAGCGCTACAAACCAGAACTCGAAAAAGACATTCCAGAAGTGGATGCTTATTTTGGGACAAGAGAATTACCTCGTTTGCTCAAAACATTAAAAGCAGATTATAAGCATGAATTGGTTGGTGAGCGTTTGCTTACTACTCCTGCGCATTATGCTTATTTTAAAATATCTGAAGGCTGCGACCGCCCGTGTTCTTTCTGTGCAATCCCATTGATGCGCGGAAAGCACGTGAGCACACCAATGGAGAGCTTGGTGACTTCAGCAAAGAATTTGGTGAAGAACGGAACGAAAGAGTTAATTCTTATCGCTCAAGATCTGACCTTTTATGGGTTGGATATTTATAAGGATAGAAAGCTTGCTGATCTTTTGAAAAATCTTTCAGATATCGAAGGACTTGATTGGATCCGACTTCAATATGCTTATCCATCAGGGTTTCCAATGGATGTGCTTGATGTGATGAATGAGAGGGATAATATTTGTAAATATCTCGACATGCCTTTGCAACATGCTTCATCGAATATGTTGAAAGCAATGCGTCGAGGAATTACGAGAGAAAAAACTACAGAACTGATTCATACCATCCGTGAAAAAGTTCCGGGCATTGCGATGCGCACTACGTTGATTACTGGATATCCAGGTGAAACAGTAGATGATTTCAATCAAATGCAAGAGTGGGTTCAAGAAATGCGTTTTGATCGTTTGGGAGTGTTTACTTATTCTCATGAAGAAAATACGCATGCCTTCAATGTGCCAGATGATGTTCCGCAACGCACAAAAACGAAACGTGCAAATGCCATCATGGAAATTCAATCTGAAATTAGTTTGGAATTGAATGAGGAGAAAGTGGGGAAAGAATACAAAGTTCTTATCGATAGAGCGGAAGGTGATCATTTCATTGGGCGAACAGAGTTTGATTCTCCAGAAGTGGATAATGAGGTTTTGATTGATAAAACTGATACTTATGTTCGCATTGGTGATTTTGTGAATGTGAAAATCAATAGCGCTGAACATTATGACTTATTTGGAAGTGTTGTTGAATGAGCATTATATCATGTAACTAAATATTGAAACGAGTATGAATTTTACAATTGGAGCCCGCATTTCGCATCCACAATTTGGAGAAGGCGTTGTGTTCGGTATTGATGATTATAAGTACCGTATTTTTTTTAAAGAACATGGTGAGAAGGAATTGGGTAAAGCGTTTGACGGATATTCATTAATCGAAGCTGGGCCAGCTGTGGCGGCTGCAGTAGAATTGGAAGACGTTGTTTCTGCTGTGAAGAATGTTTTCGATATGTATTATGATGCTGCAGATGTGGTGGAGATAGGTGATAAGTGGGAGGGAGGCATGATGTTTCTTCAACCGGCAGATCGTTCACTCAAGCCAAAGGAAATTCCTGTCGAGAATTTCTTTCACAAGATTGTAATGCTTCGTGATCGTCTGCGTGTGATGGAGCAGAAAATTAATGCCCACACGAAGATGTCAGATTCTGAAAAAGTGGAATTGCAGCAATACATCACAAGAATTTATGGTTCATTAACCACGTTCAATGTTCTTTTCAAGAGTAAGAACGATTGGTTTGTAGGTGATAGCAGCAAAAGAGAAGAGGATTAATCGATGTCGGAGCTTTCTAAATATAATTTACCTGTAATGGAGACCTTCTATACTGTTCAAGGTGAAGGTTTCTACACTGGAACGCCCGCTTATTTTATTCGTCTTGGCGGATGTGATGTTGGCTGTATTTGGTGTGATGTAAAAGATAGTTGGGATGCGGGTGCACATCCTTTAAAATCGGTCGTTGAGTTGGCTGAAGCCGTGAAAATATCTGGAGCGCCTATAGCTGTCATTACCGGCGGAGAGCCATCTTTATATGATTTGAGTGCTTTGACTTTTGAGTTAAAGCAAAGAGGTATTCGCAGTCATATTGAAACATCAGGAACCAATGAGTTGACTGGAGATTGGGATTGGATTACATTTTCGCCAAAGAAATTCAAATCACCAGTAGACAGTATTTATGCTACCGCAGATGAATTGAAGGTGATAGTTTTTAATAAAACAGACTTAGAGTGGGGTGCTGAGCATGCGACGAAGTGTGCTGAGAAGACTGCACTTTATTTTCAAGCAGAATGGGATCGCAAGGAGATGTCGTATCCAATGATTATGGAATACATCACTGCTAATCCGAAATGGAAAATTTCGGTTCAAACCCACAAGTATTTGGGAGTCGACTAACGGAAGCTTACCAGTCTTTTGCTTCTTTCTTTCTTACAATTGTAAATACACGCGAAACGTTGAATCCAAAATGGATGTCACCTTGTTTCCACATTCCCACATTCTCTGTGATGAACCCAGGTTCAGTCATAGAAGTTGAGTTGGTGAAGTGAAGTTGGAATACGTGTCCACCAGTTTCAATGTCAACACCTACTGAGAGGGAGTTGGTGTATTCGTCGCTAAGTTGATTATGTAGGACGTAGAAGTACTCTGCGTTGATGGAAAGACGTTGGTTGAGTTTGTAGCGACCTAAGCCACCGATAGCGTATACATCGTTTTTGTCCTCTTTAGTAGGCACCATGTTGCGGTGAACCATTGTAGGACTTAATTGCAATGAAAGATCATTGTTGAATTTTCGACCAATGATGATTTGGTGTGCATAGAAAAGTCGAGAGGAGAAGAAATTTTCTCTTTCTGGCTCAGCCCATTTGATTGAATTACATACGATGGTTGAAAATACAGAAAGTGTGATTGGCATATTTTTTTTGCCTGAACTTTGTCTGAGTACTTTGTATTTGATAAAGGAATCAAAAGCTTTATTGTAGCTCGAGCGACCGAATCCGACCATTAAACGGTCAGTAATTCCATATTCTAGTCCAAGACGCATGGTAGCGCCATCAAGTCCAAATAATTCGTAGGCGCCAGTATTAACAAATCCAAATCTGTGTGAAATTCTGAAATCGAGTACTCCGCCTGCGACGTTTTCTACGGTATGTCCGTTGATATTTCGCGTTGATTTGAAAGTGGCAGAAGTGTAATTGATTTCTTCATCTTCTCCGAGAAGGGATAGTAGATCCATTTCGGTGCTATCGGTTTGTGCGATAAGCGAAGAAGACAAAATCAGGGCTGCCGAAAGCAACCCTGATTTGAATGTTTTTGCGAATGAGAATTTCATAATTCGGAATTACCGGAATTTATTTCTTAAGTTCTTCCAATGTAGCGTCAACTGTTACATCGATTTTTGAAGCGATGTTGTCACGCACTGTATTTGGAATTACGATTTTATAATCTTCAGGAACAACTTGGAATTTTGAAGTAGCAGTGATCTTGCCACCAGCAACTTTAATTGTCACGTTGATTGTGATTTTTTTAGTCACACCGTGCATAGTCATATCTCCTGTTACAGTTGAATTATAAGAACCGTCTTTTTTGAAATTTACAGCAGCGATATTATCAATCTTTCCTTTGAACGAAGCTTTTGGATACGTGTCACTTTCCATGTAATTTTCATTGAAGTGTTCTTGCATCAAAGCTTTTTCAAACTCAAAAGATTTGATTAGTAAAGAAAATTCAACTGCACCAGAAGCTGCATCTACGATAACAGTAGCTTTATTGTTATCCGCTTTTATGTCTTCCATTTTAGTATCAGAGAAGAAATTTACGTGGCCAGTGCGTGAAAAGTATTTTTGAGCGAATGTGCTAGTTGATGCAAGAAGCACGATAGCGATAAGAGTGAGTACCTTTTTCATTTTATATAAAATTTTGTGTGTTGTTTTATGAGGAAACGCAAGTCAACTATTGGACCAAAACACATTGACGAAGTTCAACATCCATATTAAATCCTGCGCATATACCTTTCAGTTCGATATTGTCACCAATTTTTTTAGTGATTGGTTGGTCTATTGCAAAAGTGCAACTAATAACCCCCATGATATCCTGGGTTTCGAGAAGCAAAGTGGTAACGCTGTCAATTTTTACATCAGTAATTTTGCCAGAAACTTGAATGACTTGATCGCCTTTGTATTTATTCCAAGCAGCGGTTTCATCTGTTTTAAATTCACTCATTAGAGAGTCAGCTGATAGCACTGCAATAGGTTTTTTGTCTGCAGCTGTTTCTGGTGGTTTGTTCCAAAGATAGTATGCGTAGATTGCTGCGCCTGCGGCGAGAACTAGCAAAAGGAGGAGGATTTTCTTTTTCATTTTCGTTTAGTTTTCTGGGTAGCCATTAGCTATCCATGTTTCGATCAGTGTAATGTTACATGCGCTCAATTTTGGGCTGTTTTTGGGCATTGGACTGCAACCTTCCCAACGTATTGAGCACATTACGTCGCCGTTGACTATTTCATTTTTCAAGTTAACATATCCTTCAAGGATAATCCCTGCGCTGCCGGAAGCTTGCTCGTGACATCCGCCGAAACAGTTGTTCGCAATGATTGCTTCAATACCGCCAGTATATGTAGCGGTCAGAGTAGTGTCGCAACCAGTTCCGCTGTACAAATATTCTTCATTATCGTAGTAGCAGGAGTGCAATGAAATTGCAATTCCTGTTACGATCATTGAAAGAAACAATATTCTGATTTTCATAAATTCAATTAATTATTCGGTGCGCCAGCATCAATCCAAGCTTGAACTTGATCAATTTTACATTGTACAAGTGAGTTGCTATTGTATGGCATAGCAATGTAGTTATTAGTTCCAAGCAATGAACTCATCAAGCTTCCGTCAAGTGCTGCGGCGCTAATGTCGGCATAAGTTACTAATGCTACACCACCATCAGGATTCGAGCCACTATGACAGCCTGTGCAATAGTTATCAATCATTGGAAGAATCGTTGCTGAGAATGTAAATGCTGTTGGGTCGCAATCGGGAGTGCAAGAGTTGTTGAGAGCGCCTTGAGAGATCCAAAGTGCAATCATGTCCTTTTGATCTTGTGTAAATGGTCCTCCCGCATCCAATGGTGGCATCAAGTCATTCCCCGTTTCGTAGAGTACATCCATTATTTCACTGTTGTTGGGATTTCCGGCATCCACGATTTCCATAATATGCGAATAGTCGTATAGTCTGATGTCGTTTTCATGTGTAATTGCATCATGGCAATTAGGCTGAGCGCAGCCTGAAACTAGAAGAGGTAAGATAGATTGAGTAAAATAGACTGAATCTGGATTGCAAGGGTCTGGATTTCCTCCGCCTCCGCCATTTCCAGTATTGTCAACAAGGATTTCATCTGGGTGGTGCTGGCAAGCTGCTAGAATGCTAGTGATTGCGATAAAGGCGAAAATTAATTTTTTCATGACCTGTAGGTTATTGATATACAAATATCTCTAATTGGGGACACTTTATTTCGCACTATGCGCTGAATGAGGAAATATACCTTCTTAACGGTATTTAGGGAGTTGAATGAGCAGATTACCCTTCTCCCAGCCAATCTTTAAAGAGAGGAGATTTTTCAGTGCTCACAATAACTTCGTCACCTTTAAACGGTGGATTTAAATCAAGTTGAACACGAGATTTTGAAACCACATGCATGTGACCCACTGACTTAATGTTTACAATGAACTGTCTGTTTATTCTGAAAAATTTGGCTGGATCTAATTCTTTTTCTAAGTGCTCAAGACTCTTATCAAAAGGATATTCTTTTCCTGCGAAAGTGACTAGGAAAACTGCTTTGTGTGTTGTGTAGATATATGCGATTTCGTCTGATGTTACTGTGCGAATTTGCTCGCCATATCTTATTAAATAGCGCTTTTCATATTTTTTTTCTTCAGCTAGTATTGCTGCAGCCAATTTGGTGTAATCGATTGCTCCTATTGTATTTTCAGGTGTTGTGGTAGCGCCAACTTTTTCAAGAGCTCTTTCGAGATCTACCTTCTTCAAAGGTTTTAGCAAATAGTCCACAGCATTAACACGAAATGCTTCTAAAGCATGCTCATTATACGCTGTAATAAACACTACGGGACAGGTAGGTTTCCATGATTTGAAAATATCAAAACAAATACCGTCTGCCAATTGAACATCAGTAAAAATAATGTCTGGAGAACCATTTTTCTCAAGCCATTTAAGACTTCCCTCAACAGTGTCAGAATCGCCAAGAATTTCAATATTAGCGCCAGTTTCAGCGATGAGATTTTTAAGTCTTTCTAATGCCGCTGGCTCGTCCTCGATTAAGAATGCTTTCATATTCAAATAATATTTGAATTAGTCTGAAGGTTGATTCAAAGGTAAAAGAACTTCGAAACGAATTTCATTTTTTACTATCAGAACTTCTTTTTTGAACAAAATGAGATAGCGATGCACAATGTTGTTTAATCCAACTCCTGTGCTAGGTTCTTTTTGTGTTTTCTCCTGCAATGTGTTTGAAATAATCAAGAAGTTGTCGCTAACGTTAAGTTCTATTGTTAACGGTTTGAGGCGCGAAATGATATTATGCTTGATGGCATTTTCTACAAGCAATTGAATGGTCATTGGAGGAATTAAAGAATCCATTAATTCATCGGGAATGGTGCGAATAACAATCAAGTTATCACCAAATCTTTGCTTTTGAAGAAATAAATATCTGTCTGCAAGTTCCAACTCTTCTTTTAAAGTGATTACTTCTTTTTCTCTTTGTTCCAGTATTATTCTGAAATAGTCAGATAGTTGTTCAACGTAGTCAATCGCTTGGTCTTTGTCTTTTGCAATTGTGGAAATGAGTGTATTAAACGAGTTAAATAGGAAGTGCGGATTTATTTGGTTTCGCAACGTTTCAAACTGTCCTTTGAGTCTTTCTCTTTGAAGCAGAGCATTTTTGTGCAACTGTTTTTCTCGAGCTCTAAGAATGAAAAATACTGAAGCAAATACCACTAACAAACTAAGAGATATGAACCACCATTTTTGCCAAAATGGACGTTCAATAGTAAATACATAGATTGTTTCATTCGCCTCATTGAAATCGTCATTGGCTGATGCTTGCACAATGAATTTGTAGGTTCCTGGATCTAACCTTGAGAATACTATTTGATTATCACGGGTTACGGCCCAGATGGAGTCGTATCCTTCTAGTTTATATCTAAAACGCACTTTGTCCGGTTGCTTGTACCAAAGTCCTGTTACTTGAAATGTAAAATGAT
>JBIIBU010000252.1:0-3283 GCA_044239235.1 Flavobacteriales bacterium | reverse complement strand
TAGGGTCACTCGGATCAAACCAGCCCGTGCCTGGATCTTCGCCTATTCTTCCAATAATGTCTAGAATAGTAGTCTCATCTTTAACTAGCACAAATGCATCATCCCCGTTAAAATAGAATGGACTATACGATTGAACATAAACTGGATTGACAAAGGTGTCTGCGACAGCTTGCAAATCTTGCCAAACAGGAGTTTCGATGCCTGTGCCGTTTGCATCACGTTTATCCAGAACAAAAACACGTGTACCATAAGCGGGTATCACACCAGTGATAGGCATGAGCATGGGCATACCGGATCCATTGTATTCTCTTCCCATACTGTAGTTGCCTGCAGCCAAATCAATAGCATTCGCAGTAGGATTATACAATTCAATAGCCTTATTATTCGATGTTCCCTCAACATATTCAGAAATAAATATTTCCTGACAATTGCCTGTAGGAGGACCAACTGGATCAGAGCAACTGTCTGTGCATTTATTGAAGCAATAGGTTTCGTTAATAATACCTCCTGTAACATCAATAAAACGGTTTCCATCTAAAGAACATTCTAGTGGAGGGAATTCATTAATCTCCATCCATGAATTACCATTCACGAACTTATATTGATATTGACCTACTGGTAAATTCAGATTAATCGAATACGTTCCGTCACCATCAAAATCAAACATTTCATATGCTGGATCACCTGGATTCCAATTTTGGAAACTTCCTGCTAAGTGCACTCCATTTGGAGAAACAACTTGCTCATCCATGCGAACGTTTAGGGTTACGTTATAACCAATATCAAAAATCTCGGTCACATGAATAGGAATACTCAACTCCGAAAACTGTTGCCCCACTCCTAGATTGTAGAGATTGTTCAAGAAATTGAAACTGCCATCCAATCCATTCAATGAAAGCATTCCATCAGAAGCACAGCCCCAAATAGTTCCATTCATACCATCGCCATAAGTATCATAAATATTAAAGAAATAGCAGCCTAAGGATGGTAGCTCAATGTTGACCAAATCAAAATCGGGATTTTGTGAAGTATAATTCCCATCGCCATAAAGTGGCGACGAGTAAATCACATTTCCATCGCTATCAGTAATGTTCCAAGAAGTTTCGTAAGGCCAGCAGTCCGTCATCAAATCAACTTGTAATAAGTTGGACGTTTCATAGGCAGGAAGCAAGATTTCGGGAGAAATGGAATTATTTGAATAGTTCTCCTCACCTCCATTCGTGAATAGAATTTGAACAGGTCCTACGACTGTTGAGGTCCCGAGTGAGATTTGGGTCGACTCTAGGCGATTCAAATTTCCATTCCACATAGTGCTGATTGATGGAGAAACACCCGTTACGGTAATCTGCCCGCTTGTCAGCGGATTCAAGCCTAAATTTGATAAAGTGAAATTAATTTCTACATCACCACAAGTTGCTGTAGCGCCTGTATAATTATGAATATAAGCATCTACTTGATAAACTGTTTGACATGTTGAATTTTGAATAAAATTCCAATGGGCATCCGCAGTAATTTGACTTGTTTCGTTTATAGTTCCATTTGGACAAATGGTATATATCGTAGGAAAATAACCAATCTGATACAGAGAACCTACCTCTGTATTAAAACCATCTGAACTTGGCAAATTGATTATAGGAAAAGGAATAATACTTGTCCAAGCACCTTGGGTTTGTGATCCTGTCCCATAAATATCAGCATTGGTCGTTGTGCCATCTGCCTCAATAAAAAGCACAACCACATTTCCACCAAAATCAACTCCATGGGCATAATATAGATCTGAGAGCGCTCCTGAATTAGCATAATTCCATCCGGGACCATTCCAAGTCGCATCAAATTGAAGCACTACGGTATACCCTTGATTTAAGTAATCATACAGATGATGCGAATTACCGTTGATATCTGTTACGGTAAAATCAGGTGCAACACTTCCTGAAGGAAGCTGCGCATTGGCTGAAAAAGTAAAAACAAGGCCAATTAAAAGTGTTAAAAAAAATCTCATATTCATTTTGGTTAGAACCACAAAAATAGTTGATAAAAAATAAAAAAGGGCTAACTCAGTAGCCCTTTTCAAACTGCCTGTACCACATTATCAGACATTATAGAAACTAATCACATTAATGCATTAAAACAATCGGAATTGATGTATTGCCCAAATGAATGGAATAAATACCGTTCTCGAGCATGGTGAAATCAAGTTTTGTAATTGGACTAGTTATTCTGCCACTTCTTTTCTTTCTCCCCGACATATCCATTAAAACATAATCTTCACCGATCAAATCTGCCGAAACTTCAATAGTGACAAAATTCGTCGTCGGATTCGGATAAACGCTTAATTGTGCAGTATTCAAATTAGAAACAAGAGTTGTCGTCGATATGATCGCTTCATTAGTTATAACAATGCAATTCTGAAATGAAATCACACAGCGAAAAGTCATATTGCCATAAGCCGCTGCGATCGACAACACATTCGAATTTGTTCCTGTATATGCAGAGTTATCGGTTAAATCTACCCACTCGCCGAAAATGAATGCCTGCCACTGATAGCTAGCTCCAAAAGCATCAGCTTGAGCATACAATTGAACTGGACTTCCTTCGGCAGTTGTTAAGCTCTCTGGTTGAGTCAATATTCCTAAACTACAGTATTTAATTATGCCGTTGACAGTTGCAGCATAACCGGTAAATTCATTGATCATTTCAACATCAGCTATAAATGAGTTGGGAATTTGAGTAACGTTCCAGGTATCGCCCCCATCTGTTGTAACAGCCACGCTGCTCGATCCGGATATTGCTCCAACTGAGACATTTGGGAATGACAACCCACTTATCAGGAATACATCCAAGGGTGAAACCTCATCATACCATGCAAGTCCGCCGTTTAATGTTTGTTGGAGTAAATTACTTTCCCCTACCCTCCAGCCAATTCCATCATTGATGAAATCAACATTTCTCAAGGAAATGCTATTATTTAATTCGAGAGCTTCAATAGTTACACCACCATCATAGGTAGAGTATGTTTGACCATTGTCGCACACCATCCAACCTTGAGTTGTACTATGAAAATCGATATCCCTAAATAAGCAAGGGCATTCTGTAGAAAGCCAATTAACTCCGCCATCCACTGTGTACAAAAACGTCCCAACTAGTCCTGGTCCGCCACCTATGGCCCAACCATGCAGTTCATCGATAAAAAAAATCTCTTTCAATGAATACGGTGTCCCCGAATTTTGGGTTGACCAAGTCACTCCTCCATCTGAGGTATGCCAGATGATGCCATTATCAGCTG
>JBIIBU010000031.1:0-13126 GCA_044239235.1 Flavobacteriales bacterium | reverse complement strand
CTTTATTATCCAATTCTGTGACGCGATACTTACTCCAAATACTATCACTCTTTGAAACAGCATATTGATCCATTTTCAATATTACAGGTGAAAAATCCCTTGCCTTTAATACAGGATTAATCCGAACATTTTGCAAATAACATCTCCCCTCTCCTACAAGCCTAGATTCGGGCATGGCGGCCATAGGTAAAACTATCTCCGAAATCCACTGGTCAGGAAACCAAACTTTTCCATCCACCTTCCTATACTGTTGCTGAATTTTTATTTTCATTCCAACATCGTTTGCATTGGGCTCAGCAATGACATGCTCCAAAGCATAACCATCCGTATGAATAAACAACTGCCCTTTCATTCCAAGGAAATTCTTTCCTTTCCTCGGTCGAAATGAAAGCGTAAAAACAGTGTCAGCGCCTATTAACGTAGTATCTTCAATAATAAATAAATACTTATCTGTTGAACCTTTTGTAAGCGGCGATAAATATTTTGAAGAAAGAATTTCTACATAATCTCCATAAAAACTAAATGACTGCAATTGCGATCCCAACATGGCAAAATCAGGGTTTTCCAAACCAGAAACACGGGTTGCAATGATCGTTTCTTCTGAATGATCCGGTGGAAGATATTTTCTAGTGCTAATAGTCTCAACCAAAAATAAATGTTGATCATCCATCTCCTTTTTTCCCTCCAAATACTCTTCTTCGGAAAGGCTTCTAGTTTTTAGTCCCGTGGTATCAAAAACAAGATCAAAAAAGAGTTTGTTGTAACAATCATAATTAAACGATTGAGATTTCTCCGGGTTATTCAAATCTCGATTCGCAATCGCACGATTAATAATCCGTTCAGCAGGATTTGCTCCGGGCCTAACTACAACTTCTTTCAGATTAAGCACATGAATTTCAAGTTCGACACGCGGTAATTTCGAAACTTGCGAAGCAGTTAATTCTAGTTCATTATATCCAATCAACTTGAATTGAAGCACCGATTCATTTGACGATACATTAATAGTAAAAACACCATCAATATTTGAATAGGCCACATTCCCTGTGCCTTTTTCAATCACAGTACAAAACATTAATGTCTCGTTGGTATTCTCAACATAAATCTTTGAAGACACAACAATTTGACATGACCCTGCAATAATTTGAAAGAAGAAATACATGAGAACACAGAGTCTTGAAAACATAGCAAGTGAAATTGAAATACGCGTTTCAAATATAACCATATGTTTAACATACATTTGGTGCGATGAATACCCCTTCCAGCGACAAAATAAATTTTCTAAGGCATTGGACTCCCCTTCGAGTGCTCAATGCTATCCAGATTGGGCTTTCTTTCTATGTCGCAAAATTCACAAAAAAAACCAAGATAATTGGATCCCCAATTAGCATTTCAATAGAACCCACAACGGCATGTAATTTAGGGTGTCCAGAATGTCCGTCAGGTCTCAAATCCTTTTCCCGAGATACTGGAAACCTGAAAGAAAATAATTTCAAGAATTGGATAGAACAACTTCACAAGAAACTCGTCTATATCAACTTCTATTTTCAAGGAGAACCATTTATTCATGGTGGCATTTTTGAAATGATTGCATTTGCAAAGTCAAAAAAAATCTACTCCTCAACAAGCACTAACGCTCACTTCTTTTCCGAATCAATTGCTGAGAAAACAGTTAAGTCTGGATTAGATAGATTGATCATTTCCATCGATGGTACAACTCAAGAAGTGTATGAACAATACAGAATTAACGGTCAACTTTCGAAAGTAATTGAAGGCACTAAAAACATTATTAAAAAGAAAAAAGAACTTCAATCCAGCACTCCTCATATCATATTTCAATTTTTAGTCGTAAAACCAAATGAGCATCAAATTGAAGATGTGAAAAAATTGGCTCTGGAACTTGGAGTTGATGAGATTCGATTTAAAACTGCTCAAGTCTATAATCCATCGGAAAATCACCCGCTGATTCCAAAACAAGAAAAATACAGTCGATATCGCAGAAATGCAGACGGAACATTTTCTTTAAAAAATAAAATGGAAAACCATTGTCTTAGAATGTGGTCTTCCGCAGTTATTACCTGGGATGGCAAGGTTGTGCCGTGTTGCTTTGACAAGGACGCAACGCATCAACTCGGTGATTTGCAAAAAGTCACATTCCAAGAAGTCTGGAAAAGCCCTGTTTACCAAAGTTTTAGAAGGCAAGTTTTCAGTGATCGAAAATCAATTGATATTTGTTCGAATTGCTCAGAAGGCACAAAGGTTTGGGCCTGATCAATATCAGATTCTAGATTTTTTCAAATAGCGGTTTATTCCTACCTTGCGCGTCAATGGAAATATGGGAATTCATCAAGAGTCTCACAAACCCTGAGACCATTATTCACGTTGGAGGCCTTGCCCTCCTGCTCACAATTGTGTTCGCTGAAAACGGACTAATCATCGGTTTCTTTCTTCCAGGAGATTCTTTGATATTTTTGGCTGGACTTATCTGCTCCACTCAACCAGAGTTATTAGACGTAAGTATTACCACTCTCACTTTTTCGATGTTTCTTGCAGCAATTCTTGGTAGTCTGTTTGGATACATTTTCGGGCTTCGTGTTGGCCCGCGCGTTTTCGAAAGGAGTGAGTCTATATTTTTCAAAAAGAAATATGTCGATGTCACCAAGTCGTTTTACGAAAAACATGGTGGAAAAACCTTGGTTCTTGGTCGCTTTTTGCCCATCATCCGAACCTTCGCACCGATATTGGCTGGGGTAATTCGTGTGAATTTCAAAAGCTTCATGTTTTTCAATCTCATCGGTGGAGCCCTCTGGGTCTGCTCATTGAGTTTAATCGGATTTTTCCTTGGCGAAAAATTTCCCGGTCTAAAAAATTATGTAGAGTATATCATACTCGGCTTCGTGTCAATTACAACCGTGATTGTCGTTAGAACATATATCAAACATAGAAAAGAACAACATCAAAAGATTTCCGGTCAATGAAATTTGGAACAAAAGCCATTCATGCCGGTCAGGAACCTGACCCAACTACTGGCGCTATCATGACGCCTATTTATCAAACTTCTACTTACGTTCAAGAGGCTCCTGGTCAGCACAAAGGTTATGCCTACGCTCGTGGAAAAAACCCAACCCGCGTAGCACTTGAAAACTGTCTTGCTGCTTTAGAAAACGCTAACCATGGACTTTGCTTTTCAAGCGGAATGGGCGCGGCAGATGCTATTGTAAAATTAATTCGACCTGGACAAGAAGTCATTGCAACAGACGATTTGTATGGCGGGACATACCGCTTGTTCACGAAAGTATTTGCAAACTACGGTATTGTTTTTCACTTCGTAGACATGCATGATCTTGATGCAGTTGAAAAACTCATCAACAAAAACACAAGAATGCTTTGGCTTGAAACGCCAACGAATCCGATGATGAAAATTATCGATATTGAAGCATTAGTCAACCTAGGAAAAAAACACAATGTCTTGTCGATGGTAGACAACACATTTGCTTCTCCTTATCTTCAAAACCCACTTGACATGGGTGCCGACATCGTTATGCATTCTGCAACTAAATACCTCGGTGGACACAGCGATGTAGTTATGGGCGCACTTATGACGAATGACAAAGATCTTTATGATCAATTGGCCTTCATCGCAAATTCATGTGGAGCTACTCCTGGTCCCATGGATAGCTTCTTGGTGCTACGAGGTCTGAAGACCCTTCATCTTCGTATGAAAGCGCATTGTGAAAATGGTCGTGCAGTAGCTGAATTTCTAGCAAAGCACCCGAAAGTGGGAAAAATATATTGGCCTGGTTTCCCTAGCCATCCTAATCATGAAGTAGCGAAAAAACAAATGCGTGATTTTGGCGGAATGATCTCTTTCACATTGAAATCTGATTCATTTGATGACGCTTCAAAACTTGCAACAAGCTTGAAAGTATTTTCTTTAGCAGAATCATTAGGCGGAGTAGAATCATTGATTGGACATCCGGCTTCAATGACCCACGCATCGATTCCAAGAGAAGAAAGAATTAAAACAGGTCTTGTAGACAGCCTATTGCGTCTTAGCGTTGGGGTAGAAGATACTGAAGATCTTATCGAAGATTTAGAGCAAGCTTTGTCTCAAGTAAACTAAAAGAACCCAACTCTTTGCGAATCAAAGTATATCATGAAAAAAGAAAAAGTTGCAATAATTGGCGCAGGACTCGTAGGAAGCTTGTGGGCCGTTTACTTAGCCAAAAGAGGTTACGACGTTCACGTTTTCGACCGTCGTCCAGATATTAGAAAAGTTAAAATTATTCAAGGAAAATCTATCAACCTTGCACTTAGCGAACGAGGGTGGAAAGGCTTGATAGGAGCAGGAATTGAAGAAGAAATAAAAAAAGTCGCCCTTCCAATGGCGGGTAGAAAAATGCACTCGCTATCCGGTGAATTGAACTATCAACAATACGGAAAAGAAGGCGAAGCTATTTACTCTGTATCAAGAGGGTTGCTTAATCAAACGCTTGTTCATTGCGCTGGTAAATTCGAAAACGTATCTATTTATTTCGACCATATCTGTAAAGATTTAGACGTCAAAACAAACACAATAGAATTCGAAAACCCCACAACAGGCGAAACTACAAGTCATCAATTTGACCGAATTTTCGGCACAGATGGCGCATTCTCCGCTGTTAGAAGTCGAATGCAACGACTTGATCGTTTCAACTATTCTCAAGAATATCTTTCTCATGGATACAAGGAATTGGAAATTCCCCCAACAGCAGATGGAAAGCATGTGATGGACCCTAACAGTCTTCATATTTGGCCGAGAGGCGAATTTATGATGATTGCACTTCCTAATCCAGATGGAAGCTTTACATGCACACTTTTCATGGCTTTTGAAGGAAAAGATGCATTCGAACACTTGACTGATGCGGATAGCGTTAGAGCATTCTTCAACAAACACTTTGCAGACGCTGTGCCTCTCATGCCCGAATTAGTAGAAGATTTCTTTAACAATCCCACAGCAAGTTTGGTCATGGTGAAATGCAATCCTTGGCATTATCAGGATAAAATATGCATAATGGGTGATGCCGCGCATGCTATTGTTCCATTCTACGGACAAGGCATGAACTGTGGCTTTGAAGACTGCACTGAACTCAATATTTTAATGGATAAATTCTCGGGAGATTGGTCTACCATTTTCTCTGAATATACCAAACTTCGCAAGCCAAATGGTGATGCTATTTTGGAACTTGCCCTGAGAAATTACATCGAGATGCGCGATAAAACTGCTGATAAAGACTTCCTGCTTCAAAAGAAAATTGAAGCCCGTTTCTCAGCAAAACATCCCGACAAATGGATACCACTCTATTCCCAAGTTTCATTCTCACATATCCCGTACGCTGAAGCTTTGGCCAATGGAATCCGACAAGATGAAGTTATGAAAACCGTGATGAACCGACCAGATATTGAACAAATTTGGGATAGCGAAGAAGTAGAGAATCACATTTTACAGTTGATATAAGATTGGGTTTTTCAATCCTATTTGTTATCAACTCAATTTAATCTGTTTCCGGTCGTTCATGATTTCAAGCAAATTTGTGTATCATGAAAAAGTTGCCATTTATTCTCCTTGCCTTGATTTTAAGCCTTTCTGCATACTCGCAGAAGGGTCGACAATTATCCAAGCTCTACGGTGAAAACAGCTATCAAAAGAGAGGCTGGTTCTTCGCTCCAGGTGTCACCTTAATGCCTGGTGTGTCTGGTGATCGCTTTGAAACATTGCGCGGAGAAGGTGAACTAGCAAACGACACGCTTTATAGCGGAAGATTCAACCCTTCAAGTAGAATAGGATTCTACGCAGAAGGAGGCAGACACAAATTTGTGGACAATCTCTACCTAATTCATCACTTCGATTATGGCGTTCACTATAAAATGCTTAGAGGCCAGGAGGAATACGCTGGACTCGTTAACGACAACGGAAGCCTAGTAGAAACAAACAACAGCGCCAAGTTCTCAGAACATTTCGTGGGTGCATTTATCAACGCTTCTAATATTATACAAGTAGCAGACAAAATTTGGTTGAACAATTCGCTTGGACTGAACTTCGATTATAGAATCATAAGTAATCGAAAAATTTCGGGGATTTATGAATCCATCCCGCAAAGTTTTCCTGACCCTGCTTTACTTCAGTTGCATTATAAATTCGGGTTCGGCTTCAAAGTAGGTTCTGGCCTCTATGCTATGCCTGCCGTGGAAACTCCCATTTTAACGGTCTACCCAAACTTTGATGGAAAATCAACTCTTCATTATTTTTCGAGCGACTACAGACCAATTATTATTACTTTACGCATACTTTTCCTAGACAAAACCGCAGACAGAAAATGTGTTGGTAAAGACACATCAGGCGGCAAGCATGACCTCTGGGGAAAAGAAATGAATCGATACAATCGTAAATAATGTGATGAATAAAATTGAACATATTGGAATTGCGGTGAAGGACATTGAAGCCTCAAATAAAATATTTGCAGACGTACTCGGCGTGCAGCCCTATAAAAGCGAAACAGTCGAAAGCGAAGGTGTTCTCACTTCTTTTTTTCAAGTTGGTCTAAACAAAATCGAACTCCTTCAAGCAACTCGCGAAGACAGCGCAATTGCAAAATTCCTAGAGAAAAATAAAGAAGGAATTCATCATATCGCATTCGACGTAGAAAACATTCACAACGAAATAAAACGCCTGATGGAATTGGGCTACAAAATGATTCATGAAACGCCAAAAGATGGGGCAGACGGAAAAATAATAGCTTTTCTCCATCCCAAAGACAGCAATGGCGTGTTAGTTGAACTTTGTCAGGATAAAAAATAAAACTTCAAAAAAATGAAAACATTACTCCTATCAATCTCCATTTTATTCATTACACTAAGCTCGCAGAGTCAAACCGTTCTTGGAAAATGGAAAACAATTGACGACGAAACGGGCAAAGCAAAAAGTATCGTCGAAATCTATCAGCAGAATGGCGTGTTATACGGAAAAGTAATTCAACTCTTCCGCGATCCGAGTCAAGAACAAAATCCAGTATGTGAAAAATGTGAGGACTATCGCAAAGGACAAAAAATAATCGGAATGATTATTCTTCAAGATATGAAATTGGTCGATGGTTTTTATAAGGAAGGAACAATTCTAGATCCCAACAACGGCAAAATTTACAAATGTGAACTTTGGCTTAACGGAAGCGATCCAAACAAATTGGAACTTCGTGGCTATTGGGGCTGGTTCTATAGAACGCAAACTTGGATTCGAGTTTCGTAATACTACTTCAACGGCTGAATCGAACTGATGGCTCGTTTCATCCTTTCCACATTCTGAAGATTAAACTGATTCGTGCCAGAAGTGCGGGCGTAATAAGGCAAATTGGTGCTTTTAACCATAGCCATGTAGTGATATGAATAATGCTCACCCGTATTCATCCGCTGATGATAAATAAAGCCTAAGCTATCTTCAACCGTAATGTCCGTTTTAAAAACGGAGTCTGCTCCCATGCCTTTTTTTTGACCTATCAAATCCCGGATTTCCTGAGTAAGAACCAACTGAAATTGATCCCCCACCGAAATTAAAAGTTCACCGGTGTTCTCCTTATAAGCGATTATGGGAAGTTCTGCTAGCACCAAATCTTTCGGTAGCTTTATGCTGAAATGAAATGGCCCTTGTTGAACTATAAAGATGGAATCCTTAGGATCGACAAATGCTACGTTATCAATTGATTTATCCTCAAACTTGCAGCTTAAAACAAGTGAAGAAATAACAAATAGGGTAAGTAAAAACTTGTTCATAGTTATATGGTGGTGCAGGTTCATACGCCTGAAGCCCATGAATGTTTCACTCACACTAATAAATCACCCATGAATACCTTTGTGTGCTCTTTATAAACAATTGAAAACACTGCAAACTAATTGTAGATATAGAGATAAGGATCGTTAAAAGAAGTATTGTAGACTGTCAGCGCAAAATTAGTTGGGCCGCTGACGATACTTCCATCGTGTATCAACCATTCCGAGCCGGAACATGGATCCTCAATAATAACCCCATCAGATTTAACCTCCACCCTGCAGCCATCTTCAACGTTATAAGGACTGTGGCGCTCTAGTGCAACAAACTCATTCTCTGAAAGTCGATATACGATAATTCCAAGAGAACCGCCCGTTATATAAACATATCCTGTTGGAACTGATAAATCGAAAAACTGGGGCTCGTTGATATTGATATTCAAATTAACCTGAACATAGGGTATCTGACTCTGCCTGTCCTTGCACGACCAAGTCAAAATCACAACCATCAAGATAAAAAGAAACATTCTCATATTAGTCTACTAACTTAAAACAAAGATCGGAATTGTCGACCTAACTTTCTTTTTTCACCCCAGGTTTTCCTGCAATAAATTCTTTCAAATAATACGGTTCAAAATAAGCGGTGTCCTCAAAATTTTGAAGTACCCATTTTGTCCAAGCCTGATGGCACATCATTTCAGCTCCAGGAAAGATGCCTGGAAGGAATTCATAATTGGATGGAAAAATGTCAAGGGCCTTATCAGAACCCTCGCCGAAAACAAGCACCTTTCCTATTTCTATATTGAAAAAGGATTCATCCAATACCACCGCTTCTATTGGTGAAACCAAATTAAGCGAAGAATCATAAGTTGAGGTGTAAACTTCCATCCGTCGGGCATCAATCATCGGTATGAAATAATCCGCCCGATGATGTGCCTTAACAAATTCAGCCATCATCAATAACGTGTCTATAGAGATCAACGGAATATCTAATCCATGGCAAAACCCTTTTGCCGCTGAAACACCAATGCGCAATCCTGTATAAGACCCTGGCCCCTTGCTAACAGCAACCGCATTCAAACTTCGAAGCGGAACTCCGGAAGACAACATCATCTCATGAATAAAAACATGCAAACTTTCGGCATGTCCATAACCAGAGTCAGGACGATACTCGCGAAGCGCAACCACACCTTGCTCATTCACCAGTGCGACCGAACAATTATGTGATGATGTTTCTATGCATAATATCATTTCTCAGATTCCTCCTCGCTCTCCTTTTTTACTTTATCCTTAGTAACCAACTTCTTCGAAACCTCTTCATAAGGACCAGTAATCACAGTTTCACCTTCATTCAAACCATCCAAAATATGAATGTATTCATCATCTTGAATTCCCGTTTTCACAACGCGAATCTCCGCTTCAGAATTTCCGTTCATTACAAAAACTACGATGAATGGATCACGCTTCTCTTGATTTACGTCTTTCGAAGACTTGACTTCTTCTTCACCTTCTTCTACCAGTTTTTTCGCCGTTGTATCCTCACGAGAGGTGACTGCTTTAATTGGAACAGTGAGGATGTCTTGCATTCTTTCCGTTTCCACTTCAACAGTTGCGCTCATACCTGGTTTGAAAGGCGAATACCCCTCTCCTTGTCCCTCACATAAATGCTGATACGATTCTTGTAAGATTCTAATTTTCACTGAAAAATTAGTTACCTCACTTGAAGCAACAGCTGAAGCCATCGTATTCAATGCCGTATTTCCAATCTCAGTTACTATTCCTTTAAATTTTTCATCTGTAAATGCATCAACTTCAACAATAGCTGTATCGCCCACATTAACTCTTACAATATCACTTTCATTTACTTCAACATTTACTTCCATCGAATTCAACGCAGAAATTTTCATGATCACGTCGCCGCTCATCATGTTGTTTCCTAAAACTGTTTCTCCAATTTCTTTAGTAAGTGCAGTAACAGTTCCCTTCATAGGAGCGAGAATTGTCGTTCTCTTTAAATTATCTGATGCTTCATTTCTACTTGCCAACGCACTTTCTATTGCAAATTCAGCTCCATTGATGCTTTCGATGCTTGCAGTAACTTCCGCCTTTGCTGTTTCATACTGACTAGTAGCATTGTCATAATCAGCTTGCGAAATTGCTTTCTCCTCAAACAGTTTTTTCTGACGGTTGAAATTTAATTCTTGCGCTTTGAATTGAGCTTGCGATTGTGCCAATCGAGCTTTTGCACTTGCCAAATTTGACTTAGCACTGTTAAATGATGCATCTGCTCTATTGTATGCAGATGTATACAAATCTGGATTAATGCGAACCAACAACTGTCCTTTCTCAACTATATCACCTTCCTTGACAGGCAGCTCTACGATTTGGCCACTTACTTCCGACTGAATTTTCACCTCTGATTCTGGTTGCAATTTGCCACTCGCAGAAACAGTTTCAATAACACTTCTTCGCACCACCGTATCTGTATCCACAGACTTGTGCTTTTTACCTCCTGCGAAAACTGCTATGATAATTCCCAAGATTACGATACCACCAAGTATCCCAATTATTAGTTTCCAAGTCTTGCTCATTATTTCAAACTTATTGGTTTGCCTAAATAAAAATCTAACACTTTCAACTTAAACAAATATTCATACTTATTTCGTAGTAATGTCGCTTGCGCATTATCAACACGTGCCCTTGCGTCTCCATACTCCACCGAGTTGGCAACGCCCTGCTCATAACGCTTTTCCGCCCAACCAAATGCTTTCTGACTTGCATCTAAACTAGACTTCGCCGCGATATAATTTGCAAGCGAAGCCTTAGCATCAGCATAGGATCTTTCAACACTTTGAGTCAATTGCAATTTTGTTTGATCCAACGCATAAGCGGCACTCAAACTTCCAATTTGCGCTCTTTTAATAGAACTATAAGTGCTGAACCCATTAAAAATTGGAATATTCAAATTAAAAAAGAGCGACTTGTTTACATTATCTCGAAGCTGATCACTGAAAGGTTTAGTTGAATAATCCTCTGATGTATAATAAGCTTGAGGAAAAGAAAAAACAAATTGATTAGACCCGAAAACTTGACCAATCGGGAAACTCAATGAATCGGGACTTCCTGTAACAACTTTCGATGCACCGGAATAACCTGTACCATAACTATAACTCGCTGTCAATCTCGGATAGATACCACCCTTTGCAATTTTGTAATTCAAATCTGCAGATAGCATTGATGCCTCAGCACTTTTTATTTCTGGAAAACTGCTAAGTGCGGCTTGCACAATCATATCCACATTATTAATTAGCTCGATGGACTCTACATTGTCTATTGCTGGTATAATAACATCGAAGTTTTCCGCTTGCTCACCGCTTAACATTAGAAGCTGTGCCAAGGATAACTTCGCTAAATAGACGTTGTTTTGAGAACTAATGTAATTAGCCTCATCCGCTGCACGTTGAGCTTGTATGTCGCTCAAATTGGCCTCAGACAATTGGCCTGCGTTTACCAACTTGACAATTCGATTAACTTGCTTGTCTGTCTGTTCCAGATTGTTTTTAGCAATCTGCATAACTTCTCGATTGACTACAAGATTCAAAAATGCTGTTGCCACATTTAAGGCAATATCATTTTTCATTTTCTCAAAATTCCAAACACTAACCTCTTTGTCGATATCCGCTTTCTTCAGTGCATTCCAATTTTGAAATCCACTAAATAAATTGATACTTGTGGCAAGTCCGAAACTATTGCTTTGGATTCGTGCAGTAGCGAACTGATTGGTGAAAGGATCTATTCGTTGTCCCCAGTTATAACCATGACTGCCCTGTCCGTTAAGAGATGGCAGGAGATTTCCTGTTGCTTGAAGCTTCGAAATATCACCTAATTCGACATTAAGTTCTGCTTGCTTTACCGAAATATTATTAGATAAAGCGTATACAATACAACTATCTAATGTCCATAAGGTTTGGGCACTTGAATGAAGAAAAACGATTGAAAGAATAAAGACCACTGTGATTCTCATGAGTCCTACATTTTACACTAACAAACATAGGACTATAGTTCACCTAAGTGACACTTTAGTTTTTTAATGGTAAATTAAAAGGATAGAAGGACTAATGGAGACTTATAACCCTATCACTTCTATTTCGATACGACGATTTGCTTGCGTTTGCCAATCCGTTTCTGGATTAGGGTAAAGCATTTCTGTATTGCCCGCGCCTTTTGTCACAAGGCGACCAGGCTCAATCCCATGATTGATAAGATAGTCGCGAACCGCTTCAGCTCTCTTTTCAGAAGCTTTTTTGTAAAAAGAAGCGCCTCTTTTCTCGGTATCAGGACCATTAGCATGTCCGATAACTCTAATCTTAACCGTTGGATTTAACTTCATGAAATCAATCAACTCCTCTAATGCAGGCGCCGATTTGAAATACACTTCAGTTTGATCTCCAAGAAAGGTAATATCCTCAATATTTGTTTTTAGACCTATTTCTAATGGCTTCAAAATAACCCACTCTTCGTGAACTTCCTTTTCATCAGGCCAGAATTTGTGCGCGAAATACATATACCCTTTCTTAACTACTGAAACAGTGTAAAGTCTATAGCTTTTTAGAAGTAAAGTAGTATCCTTGACGGCAGAAAGAATGACTGGTTTACGAGGATTTAAGCCCTTGATGATAACGTCTGCATCCACTAGTGAATTAGTAACACCATCAAGCACCTTAAGAATCATTTTCTGATCCTCTAATTCCACCTTCGTAGAATCAATTGCTTTCTCCGTTACAAACTGAGATGAAGCCGTAATTGACGCCATCATTACGGCGAAAAAAACCAACGAAGAGAATAGTATAGACCTCATTTTAAAGCCGAATTAACGTGTATAATAGTTAAGTATCAATCGGCAATTTACAACCTTTGGGCCAAAATTCAAAATATTGACTTTTATCCCTTAAAGAATGCGGCTATTTTCTTTCTGAAAAAAATGATTGCTACGGTTGCGAGCAGAAAATAAGGAATGCCCATTAAGTAGACAATTCCAGAATTGAGACTCTCTCCAATTCCCTTGTCCACATTCTCAGAGGCACTTTCTGCATTTGCCTTGCACATCGCACATTGAGCTTCTGAGACCACCGAAATCAATAACAGAACAACCGCAATACCCAAACTATAAATTGCCTTTTTCATAGATACAAAGTTAGCCAATTATTACACTTAACTTCCATAATGTGGACTAATCATCCAATAAACAATGACGCCCGTTACGGCCACATAAAACCAAATAGGCCAAGTAATACGAGCTAATTTCTTATGCTCTGCATACTCTCCAATGAGA
>JBIIBU010000250.1:0-3341 GCA_044239235.1 Flavobacteriales bacterium | reverse complement strand
CTAATCCTAAGAAAGTTGAAGTTGCACCAGTTTCTTCGACCGCTGAAACAATCGAACAGCATTTATTCTATGTGGATAAGGGGGATAAAAACAGCTTATTACTTCACGTATTAAATAATGCCGCTTTGACTTCGGTTCTTGTATTTACCCGCACCAAGCATGGCGCCGATAAAGTAGTAAAAGTACTTCAGCGAAATAATATCAAGGCACTTGCTATTCATGGCAATAAGAGCCAGAATGCGAGACAAAATGCTCTCAAAAGCTTTAAAGATAAAACCATTCGTATTCTCGTTGCAACAGACATCGCTTCTCGCGGTATCGACGTTGAACTCCTAGAATATGTAATCAATTACGAAATACCTAATATACCTGAAACTTACGTGCACCGCATCGGTCGTTCAGGTAGAGCGGGAGCAAGCGGCATTGCCTATTCTTTCTGCGACGATGAAGAGAGAGAATACATCAGAGATATTGAGAAATTAATCAAGAATCAAATTCCTGTTGTAACAGACCATCCATATCCATTGGTATTTACTGAAAAACCAAAAGGAACACCAGCGGCTAAGCAAGGCGGTGGTGGTGGCGGAAGAAGCTTCGATAAAAGAAAGAGCTTCGGAGCTAAGAAATCAGGAGGTGGAAATTCGTTTTCTAAAAAGCCTGGATTTCGCCGTTAATAAGCGATAGTAGAATTTAAATTTTTAACAGACAGCGTATGCTCTTTGAGAGAATTAATCTCAAAGAAGTGTATCGTTACGATATCTAGGCGTGAGACATCGCGACCTAAATTTCTTACAACACCTTCGAGGATTGGGCTATCAGAGCCGAAATCGTGCATCTCTGAGATCTCAATCTTTTGTTTTTTGCCGTTGTACTCTAGCACTACATTGTCTATTGCTAAATCTGATTGGATGTTTTTACCTTCTATTTCCGTCAGTTTTAAGATTAGATACGGATCTGAATTAGTTCCAGGCATTCCATTAATTACCAATGTAGGTGTGAATTGAACTCTGTAGCTCATCAAATCATAGACTTCTGATGCAGCAATACCAGCAGTTGACTCCTCTAGTGCAGTGGTTTTTTTTGCCTTATTACAAGAGAATAAAACCAATGCAATACTGAAAGACAGAAATATTCTAATCATTGGACATGAAATTATTGTATGCTAATTTAATCAAATGTATGCTAGGGGGCATAGATTATGTGTTTTTTCACTAACTTCCATCTACTTTGAACTTAGCACTATGAAGGTATCAGTGTTCAAATAACCCGTCAAATCATTATCTTTGCCGCCCCAAAGTTTAAGGTATGGCATTGAAATGTGGAATTGTTGGTCTACCCAACGTAGGAAAAAGTACTTTGTTCAACTGTTTGAGCAACGCTAAAGCACAAGCTGCGAACTTTCCTTTTTGTACAATTGAACCTAACGTCGGAACGATTACTGTTCCAGATGAAAGACTTACTCAACTCGCTGAGCTAATCACACCTGAGCGCATTGTTCCAACTACAATTGAAATTGTAGACATCGCAGGACTTGTGAAAGGTGCTAGCAAGGGTGAAGGTCTAGGCAATAAATTCCTTGCTAATATTCGCGAAACTGATGCAATCATACACGTTCTCCGTTGTTTCGATGATGAAAACGTAGTACACGTTGACGGATCCGTTAACCCTGTTCGTGATAAAGAAATCATTGACATCGAGCTTCAATTGAAAGATTTAGAAGCAGTTGATCAACGCATTCAAAAGATTCAACGTGCTGCAAACTCTGGTGATAGCGCTGCAAAAAAAATCTACGATTATTTGCAACGTATTAAATCAGCATTAGAACAAGGGAAATCAGCTCGTACTGTGCCCCCTCAAACTGAAGAGGAAGAAAAATTGGATGGAGAACTTCAATTGCTTACTTCAAAGCCTGTTCTTTATTGCTGCAATGTAGAAGAGTCTTCTGTTGCAAAAGGAAACAAATATGTTGATGCAGTTAGAGAGGCTGTAAAGGACGAAAACGCTGAAGTTCTTGTTATTGGCGCTGCAATCGAATCTGATATCGCCGAACTCGAGACTTTTGAAGAACGCCAGATGTTCCTTGGAGACCTTGGACTTGACGAACCAGGAGTTTCTAAGTTGATTAAAGCTGCTTATCGTTTGCTCAAACTTCAAACATATTTTACTGCTGGTGTTAAAGAAGTTCGTGCTTGGACTATTCACATTGGTGATACTGCTCCTAAGGCTGCCGCTGTAATTCACACCGACTTCGAAAAAGGCTTCATACGCGCTGAGGTTATCAAGTTCGATGATTTCATCAAATTCAAGTCAGAAGCTGCGATAAAAGAGGCTGGTAAAATGGGTGTTGAAGGAAAAGAATACATCGTGCAAGATGGCGATGTGATGCACTTCCGCTTCAACGTTTAATTTATTGGGTTTATCAGACATAATGATTTTCTTTGTTGTCTGATGAAATACTTCCTTAGTTCATTTTTAATCTCAATGACAATTGCTGTCATGCAGTCTTGTGCCTCAAAAACGGAATACTCCGCGACTAGAGACATGGCAACTATTGATTCTCTAATGCTCGCTCAACAGGCAGCATGGAATAAAGCAGACATTCCTGCTTTCATGGAGTATTATTGGAAATCTGATTCTTTGAAATTTACCGGAAGAAGAGGAATTACCTACGGTTGGAACGCAACACTTTCTAATTACCAAAAATCATATTCAACACCTGAGGATATGGGTAAACTAGAGTTTTCTAATAAAGTGCATGAATCGATAGATGACAAGAACGCCCTGGTAATAGGCCAGTGGACGTTATTCAGAGTTGCCGATACTTTAGGTGGATATTATACTTTACATTGGAAAAAAATAGGAGAACAATGGCTTATTGTCTCTGATCATACGAGCTAATTTATGTCTGTAACTATCATTATTCTTGTAATAACGGCGCTGGTTTCATACCAAGCGTTCTCCAACTACGAGCTATTTACAAAGCTTCAGCTTAATCCTTGGAGCGTCAAGCACAAAAAGGAATACTATAGAATCCTTTCGCATACTTTAATTCATGCCGATTGGGGTCATCTTATTCTTAACATGTTTGTGTTTTATTCTTTCGGAACTTTTTTGGAATCAGTATTCACCAACCCTTTAGTATTTCGAGATGCATTTCCATCTTTTAATTTTTGGGGGATTCAGTTTGGTTACATCGCGTTTATAGGCCTATATATCGTAGGAGCAGCTATCGCATCTATTCCTGCTATGAAGAAGCATTCGGACAACTATGCCTATAATGCAGTGGGCGCTTCTGGCGCTGTTAGCGCCATGCTGATGGCTTTTATGATCATGTTTCCATT
>JBIIBU010000030.1:0-13364 GCA_044239235.1 Flavobacteriales bacterium | reverse complement strand
GGGGCTTATTTCTTTCGCTCATCATCAAATTACTATTGAAGAGTATTGGAAACATTTTATTGGATCTCTTCCAGAAAAATGGACATCTGTAAATACAGAAATAAAAACCCAACATACCTCATACATTTTTAGTTGCAATCACCACAAAACAACGGGTGAAATCAATGCTTTTGGGCAAGACATCGGAGAACAAAAAAGCAGATTCAACAATCTTGTTTCTACCTTCGAAAAGTTTGATGCTGCAATTCTTTTGGAAGATCAAACCAGAAAAATAGTTACAGCAAATCAAGCTTTCTGCGATATGTTCGGAGTTCCGGTACATCCAGACTTTCTAATCGGACAGGATTGCTCTAATTCAGCGGAAGAAAGCAAACACTTTTTTCAAAAACCCAATGAATTTGTATCGAGAATAAACGAAATCCTACGGGACAAAACTCTCATTTTAAATGAGGAACTACAATTTTTAGATGGCAGAATTGTAGAACGAGATTATATACCGCTTTTTGTAAATGGGCAGTATAACGGGCACTTGTGGAAGTACACCGACATTACTTCAAGGAAAAATTCTGAGCAAATTCTTGCGAATCGTGAAAAAAAATTCCGCGGGATCATCAATAATTTCAAACTCGGACTTCTCGAGGTCGATCCCGATGGTATTATTCTGAACAGCAATGAATCTTTCGAAACAATGAGCGGTTATTCCGCAACAGAACTTCGTGGAAAAAAGGCCAACGATATTTTACTAGATGATGAACATAAACCTATTATGTTGGAAAAAATATCTTCTAGAAAAAATGGAGCAGAAGATGTTTATGAACTTGATATAATAAATAAGTTAAAAGACCATCGCAAATGGCTTATAAGCGGTGCGCCATTGATCTCTGACGATGGAACGACAATGGGTTCAATCGGCATTCATTGGGACATCACGGAAATTAGATCACTTGAAAAGGCTCTTATTGAAGCTCGTCTCAAAGCGGAAGAATCTTCAAAAAACAAAGCGAAATTTCTGGCCAACATGAGTCACGAAATTCGCACACCTTTGAATGGAATTATCGGAATGATTGAACAACTATCATTCACAACTCTTGATGACAATCAAAACAAATTTCTAGAGATTATAAAATCGGCATCAGATACCTTGTTGACGATAATAAATGATATTCTAGATGTTTCTCGAATCGAATCTGGAAAGTTTTCTTTAGAAAAAGCTCCATTCTCAATAGAAGAAACTGTTTCAAAAACTGTAAATCTACTTGAATTAAAAGCGAAAGAAAATCAGAATAAGTTGACTTATTCTATTGACGCGAAATTGATGAGCGCCTATATAGGGGATTCTCATCGCATCAATCAAATTCTATTCAACCTTCTTGGAAACTCAATTAAATTCACAGAGAATGGAATCATTGACATTCATTGCGACCTAGTTCTGCGGGGTGATGATTATGATGAAATAAAGTTTTCTATTCGTGATACTGGCAAAGGAATGGACCAAGAATTCCTTGAACGAATATTTAGAGAATTCGAACAAGAAGACACAACAATCGCAAGAAAATATGGCGGATCTGGCCTTGGTTTGTACATTACAAGGAGTCTAGTGCAATTGATGGATGGAAAAATGCGAATAGAAAGCGCAAAGGGTATCGGTACTCTAGTTGAAATAACTTTACCCCTCGAAAAAACAGAAGCCGAAATAAAAATTGAGGAGGCTACAGCCAAAATAAATACCGAAGCTTTAAAAGGGGCACGAATCTTAATAGCAGAAGACAACTATTTGAATAGGATTGTCATTAAAACCATTCTAGATAAATACGGGGTGGATATCGATAATGCCGAAAATGGAAAGATCGCTATTGAAAAAGTAAAGGCTAATAAATACCATCTTATTTTTATGGATGTTCAAATGCCTGAAATGGATGGGCTTCAGGCCACACGCTGGATTAGAAACAATATCAACGCTGATATTCCTATCGTAGGACTAAGTGCAAACGCTTTGACTGAAGAAGTAAACGATTGCCTTAACGCTGGTATGAGCGATTACCTCATAAAACCCTATACCGAAACAGAACTCTTGAAAGTAGTTTTGAATTGGATTGGAAAAGTCACTTTCAATTCTGAAGAAGTGGATTTGACAATCCTTAAAGATTATGTCGGTGGAGAAGAGAATTTGCTCAGAAATGTTCTCGAAGCCTATACTGATTTCCTGCCAGGCAGTTTAATCAAATTACAACAGGGTATTGACCAAAGAAATGGTGATCTTGTTAGAGCTGAACTTCACCAGTTAAAACCAAATTTAGAAAACATTAAAATTCAGCCTGAGGGAAGTTCCTTTAACGAGCTTTCGAATCAAATAAAGATTGATGGGATAAATGAGTCAGTTGCGCAAATCGTTTTCCAATTAATTGAGAAAAGCAATAAATCTTTAGATTGGATTAGAGCTTTTCTTGACCGTCCCAAATAAACCGCGCCTTATACCCAATATTAAACACCCTGTGACTATGCGAGTTGTGTTTTGTTTCGGGTCGGTTATATTTAGCGCAACTTAACCATGTCAAAATGTACGGATTAGTCAACAAGGCAATAAGAGGATTTGTTATAAAATCCTTTGATGAAGAGAAATGGATATCAATCTGCGACAAGGCAGGATTCGATGATTACGACTTTTTGAGCTTTAAAAGTTATCCAGATGATCTTACCTATCGTCTTGTAGGGGCAGCCTCTCAAGAATTAGGCATGTCTCCCGACTCCATCCTTGAAGCATTTGGTGAGTATTGGATTCTTTATACAGCGAGCGAAGGATATTCCGATATGCTCGACGTTTCCGGTACAACATTTCCTGAATTCGTTAGTAATCTAGATATGCTGCATTTCCGTGTAAGTAATATTATGCCTGAACTAAGACCTCCAATGTTCACGAGCAAAACCATTTCTGAAAATTCCTTAGAGTTAGATTACAACTCCGATCGTGCTGGACTTACACCAATGGTACTGGGGCTTCTCCGTGGTTTAGGAAAACGATTCGATCTTGAGGTTCACGCCGAACTAATCGATCCCAAATCAAACAACGGAACCCATGATCGCTTTTTGGTTTCATGGAAATAGATGTTTCTGAAAATACGAATTTAATAGAAGAGTTCTACCCTTTTCTTCCATTCCTCGTTTGTATAAATCAAAATGGGGACATTGTTTCTATGGGGGTATCTCTCCAAAAATCGATAGGAGCGAATTGCGTTGGCTCTAATATTGAAGATGTTTTCTCATTCCAAAGACCCTCGGACTGGAAATCTTTGCCCGATGAAAATCTCTCAAAATTGATCATTTTCTTAAAGGAAAAAAGAACGGGATTAGCATTCAAAGGTCAAGCACTCCGACATTCTAATAGTAATATTTATTTAGCTTTAAATCCGCTCATTTCTGCCAATTCGCAGATCAAAGACTTCCATCTTACAATCGGAGATTTCCCTGTATTTGATACCATTGCTGAATACCTATTCCTTCGACAAACGAATTCAAACGGTATACGAGAAGCCAATGTGCTTAATGAAGCGCTTCTTGAGAAAAATAAAGCATTAGAAAAAGCTAAGAAAGAACTCGCTCATACCAATGCTTCATTAGAAAGCAAGGTGGAAGAAAGAACACACGAGCTTGAAATTCAAATGCAATCACTCGAGATTTCTAAAAAAGAAGTTGAGAGAAAATCTATAGAATTAGAAGATGCCCTAGAAAAACTAAAAATAGCGCAAGAAGAAATTCTAAGCAAGGAAAAAATGTCAATGCTGGGGCAACTTGTTTCAGGCATTGCTCATGAAATTAATACGCCACTGGGATCCATTAAAGCTGCTGCTTTCAATCTGAATCAAACATTGGAATTCATGATGCAGACCGCTGCTTGTGACATAGGAAAAATTCACTTATCCGTTGTTCAAGAACTATTCGTACAAGGAAAAAGAAAGGATATTCTACCAAACGAAATATTCGACAAAACGAAAGAACTTAGTGTGAAAATTAGCCAAGAATTTCCGCACATTAAGGACGCGAATTCATTTGCCAATAAACTCCTGGCTTCTGGTGTGGATGAAACAACACACCCCCTCGTGAAATATGTTGCAAACATTGCAGATTATGACAAAGTACTTGATCTCACATGCGAACTGCAAATGCTTTATCAAGGACTTTCAACCATAGAAATTGCCTCAGAAAGAGCCTCCAAAGTAGTTAATGCACTTAAAACTTATGTGCATACGGATATTCATTCTCTAAAAACGCAATTCAATCTTAGATCACAAATTGACTCCGTTATTTTCCTTTTTCTAAATGCAACTCGACGTGGGATAACGATTCAAAATAATATTCCAAACCTCATAAACTTAGTAGGCAATCCAGATCAGTTATCACAAGTTTGGACAAACCTTATAAGTAATGCAATACACGCTATAAACGGCACTGGAATCGTATCTTTTGACGCTCATTCTGAATTAGACAAAATAACAATAGATGTTTCGAATGACGGGCCAAAAATTCCCGAAGAACTGCTCTCTTCCATTTTTAAACCCTTTTTTACAACAAAAGAGAGGGGCATTGGAACAGGACTAGGACTAAATATCATTCAAAAAATAATAGCACAACACAAAGGTGAAATTGCGTGCTACTCAACCGAAGAAAACACTACCTTTCGGATTATTCTACCTCAAAATTTTCAAGCCTAACAACTGATTTGATGTCAAAAGAACCAACAAAGTACTTACTCCTTGTTGACGACGAAGCAATTATTCTTCGCGTTCTCTTGCATCATATAAGAAGATTTCTTCCCTCTGAAATTGATATTGTTAGTGCAATGTCTGGCGAGGAAGCAATCACAAGAGTTGAATCTATCGTAGCAGAAGGAAATTCTGTCGCTTGCGTAATTAGCGATTACCTAATGCATCCTATGCGTGGTAGTGAGCTTCTTATTAGGCTCGACGAGATCATTCCTGAGTCCAAAAAAATCATGCTCACCGGCCATGCCGATCTTGATGCCGTAGCTGAAGTACTCCGCAACATTCACCTTTTCAGATACATCGCAAAGCCTTGGGAGCCTAGCGATTTAGAAATGACTGTTTCCGAAGCTGTGCGCATGTTTCAATATGAAGAACAACTTCGTGAACGAAACAAAGAACTAGAAAACATTCAAGCCTCACTCGAAGAAAAAGTATCACTTAGAACTACAGAACTAGAGCAAAAAAATCTTGAGCTTCAGCAAGGCCTTCAATATGCACGATACATTCAAGAGTGTTTTCTACCAGACACTTCAGGTGCGTGGAAATATTTGAAAAACTTACACATTTTTAATTCACCTTCAGAAACTATTTCCGGTGATTTCGCATGGTACAGATTGGTGGATGGACGTGTGATAATCGCTCTAGGTGATTCAACAGGCCACGGACTGGCAGGAGCGCTTATAACGGTGCTTGCAACCGATATTCTAAGCCAAAAAACAGCCAAGGGAATTGAACCAGGTTCACTTCATCATTTGATTCATGCTACACTTTCTGAATTGAGAGGTCGCTTGCAAAAAGACGTGGTATACGGCGAACACGCTCCAGGCGTGGATCTCGCTATAGTAAGCATAGATATAGACTCTTGTATAATGGAATGGGCGAGTCTTAATAGCAACCTTATATTAATCGACGAGTTAAACAAGGTTGAAACCCTTTGCAAAGCAAAAGGATTTCTCAACTTACCCAACCTCAAAGACAAGGTTCAGCATGGTGTCTGCGACATTAAAGGAAAACGCGTTGCCATGTTCTCAGACGGAGTTTATGATCAAATAGGCGGCGAAAAAGACAAGAGACTTAAACTCCCAGGGCTTATTCAGTTGATTGAAAACGGTGAAGTTTTTAGCAATGGAATATGCGTGATTGAAAGTTGCCTTCGCCAATGGAGAGGCAAAAATGATCAAACCGACGATTGCATGTGGATAAGCTTTGAAGCTTAATCGCTTAGTGTTTGAAGTGACGAGTACCAGTCATGTACATCGCAATACCATTCGCATTGCAATAATCAATTGACGCTTGGTCTTTAATTGAACCGCCTGGTTGTACAACGGCATTTACTCCAACATTTCCGGCAATTTCAACGCAATCAGGGAAAGGGAAAAACGCATCACTTGCCATAACAGCTCCATTCAAATCAAACCCAAATGACTGTGCTTTTTCAATAGCCTGACGCAATGCATCAACACGTGAAGTTTGACCTGTACCTCCTGCACACAATTGATTATTCTTTGCAAAAATGATGGTGTTGCTCTTGGTGTGCTTCACAATTTTATTTGCGAATACCATGTCCTGAATTTGCTGTTCAGTGGCTGTATGTGTAGTTGCCAATTTGAAATCAGCAGGAACTTCCGTTTTGAAATCCTTGTCTTGAAATAATACACCATTCAAGATTGTGCGAATCTGCGTTTTTGGCAATGCCGTTTCTTTTCTTACCAAAATAATACGATTCACTTTTGTCTTCAACACTTCAAGACCAGCAGAATCATAACCTGGAGCGATGATTACTTCACAAAATAAATCATGAATCTTTAGCGCTGTTGCATGATCAATAACTTGATTTGAAATTAATACTCCGCCAAAAGCAGATACAGGATCACATGATAGTGCTGATTCATATGCTTCTAAAATCGTTGAACGAGAAGCTATTCCGCAAGCATTGTTATGTTTCAAAATTGCGAATGTTGGGCCGTCATTCTTGAATTCATTTATAAGATTCACAGCCGCATCAACGTCCAATAGATTGTTGTACGATAATTCCTTTCCATTCAATTTATCAAAAAGCGCTTCCATATCACCATAGAAAACACCTTTTTGATGAGGGTTTTCACCGTATCGCAAAACTTCCGATTTCATTTCCGATACTTTTAAAGTACCCAACTCTTCGCCTAAGAAATATTGATAAATTTTAGAATCATAATTTGAAGAAACATCAAATGCATCTCTTGCAAAAAGTCTGCGCTGCTCTTCATTTGTAGTTCCATCAGCATCTCTCAATACATCAACCAGACGAGCATATTGCGCTTGTGAAGGCACTATAACCACGTCCTTATAATTCTTAGCTGTGCCACGAATCAGAGAAATTCCACCTATGTCAATTTTCTCAATGATATCTTCGTGTGAAGCCCCAGAAGCAACTGTTTTTTCAAATGGATACAAATCCACTATCACACAGTCAATAGCAGGAATTTCATACTGCTGAACTTCTTGAATGTCGCTTGCTTCATCTCTTCTGTAAAGAATACCACCGAAAATTTTCGGGTGAAGGGTTTTCACTCTTCCGCCTAAAATGCTTGGATAGCTCGTCAATTGCTCCACTGGAACAACAGGAATACCTAACTTTTCGATAAAATCTTGGGTGCCGCCGGTACTGTAGATTGTAATACCAAGACGATTCATTTCAGATACAATCGGCTCTAAACCTGTTTTATCGAATACTGAAATTAGTGCTGAAGAAATTTTACGCAAACTCACGGTGTGACTATTAGAATTTGCGCGCAAATGTAGGCTTTTTAATCTTTATCTTTCTTAAAGATGTGTTTATAGCCCACTAAAACAACGAAATCCGAAGCGGGAACTGAGCTTTCCAAATCCTTTTGAATCAAGTATCCCAATGAAATAAAATTACGCTTATTAAGCTTCCGTTCAGCCTCTATTGTCCATCTCCAATTTTGCCATTCTAAACGATTCACCAATGCAACAGAATTAAAAAATTCATACGAAGTTGAAAAAGTATACTTCTTTACACCCTCATATTTCACTCCGAATTTATTTCTAATAATGGTAATAAAATCTGCGTCACTATCTCCTGACAATCCTCCCTGAATCGAGCCTTGGTAGCGAAGTGCATAGCTGATTGAAAAATCTTCAGACTTCCATTTGTAACCTAGTCCCAATTGAAGTCTTTGTCTCGTTTGAAAATAATCAATTCTGTTTTTCGCTCCGCCCCTGTAGGTTGCAGTTGCAAAAAATCCATTTCCCAATTTGTACTCAGCACCAAAATCACAAAAGACGCTTCCAACTCGAGATATATTTTCTTCGAGTCGAAACTCTGGAGAGATTGACACTTCCAATTTCTTATTTACATCATAAGAAAGCCCAATGCCGGTCCATAATCCAGCATCCTTTTCTTGTGCGCTAAGAAAAGAAGATAGAAAGATGAATAATATTGAAAGAAGATTACGGAGTTTCATAGATGGTCATTGATGAAGCTTCAATTTCTTCGCCTTTGTCAGAAATCTCAATCTCCTGCTTTACCACCATACGATCGATGTCAACGCCTGTTGCACCTGAATTGTCCTTGCTATAAACGTAAATAGTGTACTTGCCTTTTCGAAGGTTCTTAAATTCAAATTCACCTTCAAAATTGGTCATTACTTTATCATCTGGAGAAACATGATCACCGTAAATGATATAAATTTCCTCATCTGCAGCGTCTACGGTGTACTGATACGTCGCTGCATTGCTCAAAACAATGCGATATTCTTTTTCTACTTTTCCGCGGATAGACGAAGTGCCTCCCTCGCCAGGTTCCTTTTCACACCCGAAAAGCCCAAATACAAGAGCTAAAAAGAGATACTGCGCTGTCTTCATGATGAAATATTATCTTAGATTGTGATACACCGCCTGAACATCATCATCTTCCTCGATTTTTTCTACCAATTCAAGGATTTCGTCCATTTGTTCCTCAGTAATCTCAGCAAATGAATTTGGAATTCTTTCCAAACTTGCTTTGGTTACTGTTATGTTTTTTTCTTCCAAAGCTTTTTGAAGCTTTCCAAAATCACCGAAAGCCGTATAGATGATAACTTCGTTTTCCTCCAACTCCATGCTTTCTAGGCCTGAATCAATGAGTTCTAACTCCATTTCTTCATAATTCGGAAGGTTCGCTATGTCTATTCTAAAAACGCCTTTTCTATCGAAAATAAAGCTCAAAGACCCGCTGTTTCCCATTTGTCCACCACCTCTGTTGAAGTATAATCGAATATTTGCAACGGTTCTCGTTGGATTATCAGTTGCTGTTTCCACTAAGATTGGCACTCCGTATGGGCCGTAACCCTCATAAACCACCTCTTCATAGTTAGCAGTATCCTTGCTCACAGCGCGTTTGATAGCGGCATCAACGCGATCTTTAGGCATATTCACGCCCTTCGCGTTGTTGATGGTCTGGCGCAAACGAGGGTTGTAGTCAGGATCAGGACCACCGCTCTTAACGGCCATTGCTATCTCTTTACCAATACGAGTAAAGGCTTTAGCCATTTTATCGTAGCGTGCAAACATCTTGTGCTTGCGTTTTTCGAATATACGTCCCATAAAAATGTACTTTTGAACAGACGGCAAACTTAATTCGAATCTGCCCTATAAAAAAGCATTTGCTTGTCCTTTACATTTGCAACACTATGTTTTTAGAAAATACCCTCAACAGAGGAAGAAAACAAGGCTGGATTGAAGTGATTTGCGGATCGATGTTCTCGGGTAAAACCGAAGAGCTCATCCGCAGGCTGAAACGTGCAGAATTCGCCAAAATGAAAGTGGAGATATTCAAGCCTAAAATCGACGTTAGATACAGCGATGACGACGTGGTAAGCCACGATAAAACCACTATTCGATCTACTGCGATCGAGCATAGCTCTCAACTGCTGATACTAGCCTCAGATGTAGAAGTCATCGGTATCGACGAGGCCCAATTCTTTGATGATGGCCTACCAGAGGTATGCAATCAGCTCGCTAACCAAGGCATAAGAGTTATCATCGCTGGACTCGATATGGACTACCTCGGAAGACCATTCGGTCCCATGCCAAATCTTTTGGCTATAGCTGAATTCGTCACAAAAGTACATGCCATTTGCGTCCAAACTGGACATTTGGCTCACCATTCCTATCGCCTTTCAGAAAATGATTCACTCGTTCAATTGGGCGAACAAGAAAGTTATGTACCCCTTTCAAGAGAAGCTTTTAACGAAGCCATGAAAAAGAAAAAATGAGCTTCGAACTATCTATAACACAACTCGCTCAAGCTGCAAAAGCTATTGAGGTAATCGGAAATTCAAATTCTCCAATTACCAAACTTGTTATGGATAGTCGAAAAATAATATCGCCATCTCACGCCGCATTCATCGCTATCAAAGGCGAACACCACGATGGACATCACTATATCGAAGATGCATACAAGGCTGGCATTCATGTTTTTTTAATTGAAGAAAAAAGCATTCGACCAACACTCGAAAATGTGTGTTGGATTATTGTAAAAAATTCAGTCGAGGCATTACAAAATATAGCAGCAAATCACCGCCACCAATTCTCTATACCTGTTATAGGAATTACGGGTAGCAATGGAAAAACCATTGTGAAAGAATGGCTCAATCAGCTTCTTGCTGATGATTACAACATAGTGAGGAGCCCAAAAAGCTATAACTCCCAAATTGGAGTACCGCTCTCTGTTTTGACTATTGAGTCAAGTCATACACTTGGAATATTTGAAGCTGGAATATCTCTTCCATCAGAAATGGAAAGGCTTCAAAAAATAATAGATCCAAACATCGGTATTATTACTAATGTCGGTGAAGCGCATCTCGAAAATTTCATTGATCAAAATTCATTGATTCAAGAAAAAATCGAGCTTTTCAAATCATCTAAAGTCATAATCGCGAATGGAAATATCGCAGCCTTAAACGAAGCGCTGTATAGAAATAAACGTGATGCACGCATCCTTACCTGGGGTAGTAATAACCAATGTGATCTTGTTATTGAGCATGTCTCTGTGCATGCGCAATCAGCGCGTCTAGACTTAGAGTTCCTTGATCAAAAATTCTCTGTTAATATTCCATTTTCAGATAAAGCTTCTGTAGAAAATGCTTGCACTTGCGTACTCACCTTACTGCACTTAGGGCTAGATATAACAACCATTTCTGAAAGAATTGGAAGACTTTCACCAGTTTCCATGCGCCTTCAATTAATCGAAGGAATACACAATTCTCTTTTGATTAACGACGCCTATAGTTCCGACTTGCAATCGCTCGAAATAGCGCTCGACTTTATGAAGCGTCACTCTAGGTCTAAACCCACGTGCGTAATACTTTCTGACATTCTACAAAGCGCAACTCCAGAGCATGACTTGCATCATAGAATCTGCAAACTATTGATGTCAAAAAACATCGAACAGTTTGTTGGTGTTGGACCTTCAATGATTAAAAATAAAAACGTTTACTCTCAGATACCACATTCGTCATTCTTCGAAACAACGGCAGGTTTAATAGAGTCATTAAAACCGAATGATTATTCGGGTAGAATAATTCTCATCAAAGGGGCACGTGATTTCAAGTTTGAAAGAATCGTTTCCTCATTGCAAGAAAGAACGCACGAGACAGTTCTCGAGATAGATCTCAATGCCATGCGAAGTAACCTTCTTTATTTCAAAGAAAAATTGAAACAAGAAGTAAAGCTGATGGTGATGGTGAAGGCCGCCGGATATGGTGCAGGCGCTAAAGAAGTAGCTGAATTATTAGAATTTAATAAAGTAGACTACCTCGCCGTAGCCTATACAGATGAAGGCGTTGCTCTCCGCCAAGCAGGTATTTCTTTGCCTATTATGGTAATGAACGCCGAGCTCACTGGTCATGAAGCTCTGATTAAACATCGACTTGAGCCTGAAATTTTCTCCATCCGTTCTCTTGAGCAGTTTCTTGCTGCACTCTCTGAAATGGGCGTGTCAGAGGCTTTTCCAGTACATCTAAAACTAGACACCGGCATGCACCGTCTTGGTTTTTCGGAAGAGGAACTGCCCCAATTGGTTGAGAAGCTTGCTTCAATTCAGCAAATAAGAATTGCTTCAATATTTACACATCTTGTTGCCTCAGACTCTCCTGCACATGATGATTTCACCAGAAAGCAATTGTATTCTTTTGAAAAAATGTGTGCTGAAATAGACACGGCTTTGACCTACCGTCCGATGCGTCACGCATGCAATACAGGTGCAATACAACGTTTTCCAGAAGCACAGTACAACATGGTTCGTCTTGGAATTGGACTTTATGGAATCAGCGCCTACGGTCCAGAGCAGGACAGCCTTGAAACGGTTAGCACTTTGAAAACAAGCATTTCTCAAATCAAAAAAATCAAGATTGGAGAAAGTGTGGGTTACAATAGAAGTTTCATTGCAAAAAAAGATTCCACCATTGCCACTATTCCACTCGGCTACGCCGATGGACTTCGTAGAAGTTTAAGCAATGGCAACGGAAGCGTTTGGATTGATGAAAAAAATTGTCCAATAGTTGGGAACGTATGTATGGACATGACCATGGTCGATATCTCAGAAACCAATGCTAAAGAGGGTGACGAAGTCATTGTATTCGGCCGTCAAATCAGCCTATCAGAGTTCGCTCAAAAATGCGAAACCATCCCCTATGAGATCCTAACCTCTATTTCTCAACGTGTTAAACGCATATATCTCGAAGAATAAAAAGCCAACCTCCGTTAATTGCACGCCGTTGGTATGGATTTTTACATTTAGTTTGTAACGTGAACATGATCAATATGAAGAACACTCTCGCACTAATTCTATTTGCGTTGATTTCAACGCTTTCAGTTGCACAACAAGCCGCTCGAATGAATGGTGAAATTCTCGTGATGCTAAATGATAAAACTGACATCACTGCAATTGTAAATCAAGTAAATCTCGAAGTCGGTATTCTGCCGAATTTGAAAGCTGAAAAACTAATCAGTCCTGCAATGCGTACATGGCTACTTTCATTTGATGAAGGCCAAATCGAAATGCGTGAGATTTTGTACAAATTACAAAAAACTCAAGGCGTCCGTTTTGCTCAAGTAAACCACATCATTGCAGACCGTGTGACTACACCAGATGACCCATTCTTTGGTCAACAGTGGCATCACAATCAAGTGAATGATCATGATATCGATACCGATTTAGCTTGGGATATTACTACAGGCGGTCTAACCGCCACAGGCGACGAAATCGTGGCGTGTGTTGTAGAAACGCAAGGCGCGAAATGGGATCAAGCAGATATTCTTCCAAACCACTGGGTGAATGAAAATGAAATCCCTAACAACGGAATTGACGACGACGGAAACGGTTACGTTGATGACTACGATGGATGGAACATCAGCAATGACACTGATAACTTTTCAAATGGCAATCACGGCACGCAAGTGAGCAGTATGATTGGTGCAAAAGGAAATAATGCAACCGGTATTACAGGAGTAAACTGGGATGTAAAATTGATGCAAGTGCAAATGGGGGGCATCAGCGAAGCAAACGTGGTCGAAGCCTATACCTATCCTTTGCAAATGAGAAAGCTTTACAATCAATCAGGA
>JBIIBU010000249.1:0-3375 GCA_044239235.1 Flavobacteriales bacterium | reverse complement strand
CTACACGAATGTTATTTACAAATGGATTTGGATAAACATTTAAATTAATTAAATCCAACCCTTCAGTCACTCCAACTGGGGCTTCAGTTAAAACTTGGCTGGTGGTGTAAATATGATCTCCACTTGCCGTTCCGCTGCTATTAGTAGCATTACCTGCAAAATAAATTGTTATGTCGCCTTCACCAGCTGCTGGCGCAGTCCAAGTGAAAGTGAAGGTGTGCGAATTAGCACTAGAACCACCGTTTAAAGTATGTACGATATTTTTTCTAGTAAAACCGCCAACGCTTTTTGTTTTAATTTGGTTTCCGCTGCCTGCTATAAGATCTCCTGAATTGTCTCCATTCGACTTCAAAATTTCCAAGCCCATACCAAATAAACTTCTTCCGGATTCAGCAACTGTTGCATTGACCGTATAAGTTTGACCTGGAACATATTGCCAATTGGTCATGCCAACAATATCAATGGATAATGAACCACCTCCTGTGTTAGTAGTAGTACCTGTATGGCAACCTGAACTATTGCAGGTCATTTCACCTGGAGACCCAGTGAAACCAGCCTTTCCGTCATCACTAAGATCGGTTGAGGTTAGCACGCAAAATGCAAAAAATCCGAGAAGAAAGAGAGGATAGAGTTTTTTCATTATTTTTTAGATAGAGGTTTTCAAGCTTTAATGCGAAAATACAACAACCAATTCAAATAAAGTATAGAATTCATCAGGATATAAAAAAAGGCCTCAATATGAGGCCTTTTTATAATATCTAAGAATTGAGTCATTAGGCCCAACTTGCGATCTTCTCTGCTTTATAAGCACCAGCTTCGAGTTTTTCTCGTACTTTTTTGAAACACTCAATAGTGTATTCTACATCTTTCAATGTGTGCACTGTTGTTGGAATCAAACGAAGCATGATCACGTCTTTTGGAACGACTGGGTAAACTACAATAGAGCAGAATACACCATAAGTCTCGCGTAATTCCACGGTCACATTTGTTGCTTCTCCTAATGTACCTTTCAAGAACACAGGGGTAACTACTGAATCTGTTTTTCCGATATCAAAACCAGCATCACGAAGTCCTTTTTGAAGTGCACCAGAGATATTCCAAAGATTTGTTTGAAGTTCTGGGCGTGTGCGCATCATTTCCAAACGCTTGATTGCGCCAATAACGATTGGCATTGGCAATGACTTAGCGAAAATTTGAGAACGCATATTGTAGCGTAGGTATTCGATAACATGCTGATCACTTGCTACAAAGGCACCGATAGTAGCCATTGCTTTTGCAAAAGTTCCGAAATAAACATCTACTTGATCTGCTACACCTTGAAAATCAGGTGCTCCACGACCATCTCGGCCAATAGTTCCGAAACCATGAGCATCGTCAACGAAAAGACGGAAGCCATACTCCGCTTTAAACTTGCATATTTCAGCTAGTTTACCTTGGTCTCCCGCCATACCAAATACACCCTCGGTAAGAACAAGGATACCACCGCCTGTTTGCTCGGTTAGTTTTTTTGCATGTTTTAGCTGCTTTTCGAAGCTTTCCATATCGTTGTGCTGGAAAACGTAGCGTTTACCTTGGTGAAGACGGATACCGTCAATCATACAAGCGTGGCACTCACTATCATAAACTATCACGTCATTTCTAGAAACAAGCGATTCGATAGCGCTTTGACAACCTTGATAACCGAAGTTAAGAAGGAAAGCATCGTCCTTGCCCATGAAAGAAGCAAGATCAGCTTCCAATTGCTCATGGTACTTTGTTTGACCGCTCATCATACGAGCACCCATTGGATAGCCCATTCCCCAATCAGCAGCTGCTTTCGCATCTGTTTCACGAACCTCAGGGTCATTCGCAAATCCAATGTAATTATTTAAACTCCAAACCAATACTGGCTTGCCACGGAAAGTCATGTGAGCTCCGATTTCACCTTCCAACTTAGGGAATGTGAAATATCCGTGCGATTCTTTCGAATGTTGCCCTAGCGGACCGCGATTCGACTTGATTCTTTCAAAAATATCCAAGGTTGTGTGAATTAGAATTTGTGCAAAGATAATAAAACGACAGAATCGAGTTGAATATCACACTGAGTGTTACCTTTCCGACTGATGTACGTCATACTTAGTAAATTGACTATTTTTGCAGCTCGAATGAAAAAGACAATCACCGTTTGGCTACTTTTTGCAGCACTATTTTTTGCTGCAGGATGCAGTGAATACAACAAAGCGCTAAAAAGCGACCAATTAGACGTCAAGTATACTACGGCTATAAAGCTGTATGAAAAGGAGGATTTTGTAAGAGCTATTCCACTTTTGGAAGAGTGCATCGGCCTGACTCGCGGCACTCAAAAGGCAGAGGATGTCTATTATTATTACGCAAAATCAGAGTACGGGGCAAAAGATTACTACCTCGCAAATTACTATTTTAGAAATTTTGCAAAGACCTTCAGTAATAGCGCCCGTGCAGAGGAGTGTCTCTTTTTGGCAGCGCAATGCAGCTACAACTTATCCCCCGATTTTACTCTGGATCAAACTGATACTAAAGCCGCAATTAATGAATTGCAACTTTTCTTGGATACTTATCCGGCCTCTGCCATGAGAGATTCGGCCAACCACATGGTTGGTTTTTTGAATAATAAGTTAGAGCGCAAAGCATTTGAGTCAGCTAAGCTGTACTACACTACGTTGAAGTACAAAGCGGCGGTAACATCTCTAAAACAGTTCATTACGGATTATCCAAGCACAGTTTACAAAGAGGAGTGCCTCTATTTGATTGTTAAAAGTTATTACCTTTACGCTGAAGGAAGCATGGAAGAGAAGAAACTTGAGAGATATCGTGCTTCAATCGAATCTTATGTTACCTTTGCAACCGCTTTTCCCAACAGTGATGTGTTGAAAGATGCTGAAACATATTACGAGAAAAGCAGAAGACAAGTAGAAAAATTGACAGCATCAAACTGATTTTAAGATGAGCAATTACAAAAATTCAAACGCAGCAAAGACAACCATCACGCGCAATACAAGTGATTTGTACAGCAAAGTAGAAGGCAATTTGTTTGAAGCGGTAGTTCTTCTTGCGAAAAGATCAAACCAGATCTCTCGTGAAATGAAAGAAGAGCTTAACCAAAAGCTTGAAGAATTCGGAAGTCACCAAGACAACTTGGAAGAAGTTTTCGAGAATCGCGAGCAAATCGAGATTTCTCGTCACTATGAGCGTCTTCCTAAGCCTCACTCTATTGCAGTGCAAGAATTGCTTGAGGACAAAGTTTTCTATCGCTATCCTGAAGAGAATAATCAATAAGATTCTTCACTTAATAAAATATAAAGATGGCTTCGCGCCATCTTTTGTTGTTTTATAACTTTCGCAAAATTGTTGGACGGA
>JBIIBU010000326.1:0-3393 GCA_044239235.1 Flavobacteriales bacterium | reverse complement strand
CTTTCTCGATGTATTGGCGATACTCATCGAGAGTAGTGGCACCTACACATTGAATTTCACCACGAGCCAATGCAGGTTTGAACATATTGCTCGCATCAAGCGAACCGCTAGCTCCACCGGCACCTACGATAGTGTGAATTTCATCAATGAAGAGAATAACGTCTGGTGACTTTTCAAGTTCATTCATTACTGCTTTCATACGCTCTTCGAATTGGCCACGGTATTTTGTACCAGCAACCAATGACGCGATATCAAGAGTAACAATTCGTTTATTGAAAAGAACGCGAGAAACTTTCTTTTGAATGATACGAAGCGCCAAACCTTCCGCAATAGCAGATTTACCAACACCAGGTTCTCCAATGAGAATTGGGTTGTTTTTCTTTCTACGAGATAGGATTTGAGAAACACGTTCGATTTCTTTTTCACGTCCAACTATTGGATCGAGTTTGCCTTCTTCAGCAAGTTTGGTAAGGTCGCGTCCGAAATTATCTAGAACAGGAGTTTTGCTTTTGCTTTCGCCTGGTTTCTTAGATGATCCCGAGGAACCGCTACCGCCGCCGCCGAAAGAACGCTCTTCGTCTTCGTCATCAGCAGAACCAGGAAGTTCAGCTTTTGGCAAATCTTGATCGCTCAATAGTCCAGACATGTTTTCAAGCTCGTCTCTTACGATTTGGTAATCAATACCAAAACCTTTGAGTGCGCGCGTTGCAACATTATCTTGATCTTTCAAAATAGAAAGAAGAAGGTGTTCGGTACCAACCAATGTAGCCTTGAAGGTTTTCGCTTCGAGGTACGTGATTTTTAGTATACGCTCCGCTTGCTTCACCAAAGGAATCATTCCTGATGCAGCAGGCTTTGCAGAGGGTTGAGAAGCTGTAGATTTAATCGAACTTTCGATCAATCGACGGAGCTTGCTCAGGTCAACCTCAAGATTAATAAGCACTTTTACGGCAACACTTTCGCCTTCACGGATTAGACCGAGCAGGAGATGCTCGACACCGATATAGCTGTGGCCCAGTCGAAGCGCTTCCTCACGACTGTAGGTAATTACATCCTTTACCTGAGGAGAAAATTTAGCTTCCATACTCATATAAACTCCATCTTTTTGCTATGTGTTCAACCTTAATGCTAAAATACGTGCAATTAGCGCGAATCTAGACAACCTTCCAAATGTATTTGACTTGTTTGAATAACTATTTTTTCAATTCGTTAATTATTCACAGAACTCTGTTTGAATGTGAATAAAAACGCATAACGTCACAACTCATTCAGGCATTCTAAATCGTACTTTCGCGAGCCGCACGCGACAAATACCGTGCGATGTTAAAAATTAGACGAAATGGCAGAAGGCGAAAAGATCGTCAGGATCAATATCGAAGACGAAATGAAAACAGCCTACATCGATTATTCGATGTCGGTTATCGTATCACGCGCTCTTCCTGATGTGAGAGATGGTTTAAAACCAGTACACCGAAGAGTGCTCTACGGAATGCTTGAACTAGGTGTAATGTCGAATAGACCACACAAGAAATCAGCGCGTATTGTTGGAGAGGTGCTCGGTAAGTTTCACCCGCATGGTGATACTGCAGTGTACGACACCATGGTGCGTATGGCGCAAGAGTGGTCTCTCCGTTACCCAATGGTAGATGGTCAAGGTAACTTCGGTAGTATGGACGGAGATAATCCGGCCGCTATGCGTTACACCGAGGCTCGTCTTCGCAAAATCGCTGAAGAACTTCTTGAAGACCTGGATAAGGAGACGGTAGATTTCCAACCCAACTTCGATGACTCGTTGGAAGAACCAAAAGTTCTACCAGCAAAAGTTCCGAATTTGTTGATCAATGGAGTTAGTGGAATCGCAGTAGGTATGGCTACTAATATGCCTCCGCATAACCTTACGGAGGTTTGTGAGGGTATCAAAGCCTATATCGACAACGAAGACATCACAACTGAAGAGTTGATGAAATTCGTATTGGCACCAGACTTTCCAACAGGTGGCGTCATACACGGTATTGAAGGTGTTAAATCTGCCTATGAAACAGGTCGCGGTCGTATCGTAATTCGTGCAAAAGCAAGAATCGAAGAAATCGACAATCGCGAATGTGTAATCGTTGATCAGATTCCATATCAAGTAAACAAGGCCGAAATGGTTAAGCGTACTTGGGATCTTTGTCAAGAAGGTAAAATTGAAGGAATTTCTGAAATTAGAGATGAGTCAGATAGAAATGGTGTACGTGTAGTTTACGAACTAAAACGCGATGCTATTCCAAACGTAGTGTTAAACAATTTGTATAAGCACACGTCTCTACAAACCTCATTCTCAGTTAATAATATTGCTCTTGTTGCTGGTCGTCCTGTTGTTCTCAACTTGAAAGACATCATCAAGAGTTATGTGCTTCACCGTCTTGAAGTGGTAACTCGTCGCACTCAGTACGAATTGAGAAAAGCGCAAGAGAGAGCGCATATTTTGGAAGGTTTGCTCATTGCTCTAGATCATCTTGATGAAGTAATCAAGCTGATCAGAAGCTCGCTTACTCCAGACGAAGCGCGTGAAGGTTTGATTACAAACTTCAAACTCTCTGATATTCAGGCTCGTGCAATTCTTGACATGCGTCTGCAACGTCTTACTGGGCTTGAAAGAGATAAAATCAAGGCTGAGTATGATGAATTGATGGCTTTGATTGCTAGACTTCAAGAAATTCTTGATAGTGAAGCAATTAGAAGACAAATCATCAAAGATGAGTTGACCATGTTGGTAGATAAATTTGGGGATGCTCGTCGTTCACAAATTGAATTCTCATCAGCTGATTTGAGTATTGAGGATATGATTCCAGATGATAACATGATGATTACCATCACTCATGCGGGATACATCAAGAGAACAAATCTGAACGAATATCGCGCTCAGTCTAGAGGTGGAGTTGGCTCCAAAGGAACGTCAGCACGCCAAGAGGACTTTGTTGAACAGATTTTCACAGCAAGCAACCACGATTGGTTGTTGATATTCACCAAAAAAGGACGTTGCTTCTGGATGCGCGTATTCGAAATTCCAGAAGGAACAAAGACTTCAAAAGGTCGTGCAATTCAGAATTTGATCAATATTGAACAAGACGACAAGGTATTGACATACATCCCAACTGGAGATTTGACCAATGAAGAGTATGTGAATAACAACAACCTGATTCTTTGTACTAAGCAAGGTTTGATCAAGAAAACCGCTTTGGAAGCATATAGCCGTCCTCGTTCTAATGGTATCAATGCAATTACCATCGTTGATGGTGATGAATTATTGGCAGCAAAACTGACCAATGGCAACAATGATATCTTGATGGGATTGAAAGAAGGTAAAGCCATCCGTTTCCCTGAAAAAACAGTTAGAGCCGTTGGTAGAAC
>JBIIBU010000248.1:0-3400 GCA_044239235.1 Flavobacteriales bacterium | reverse complement strand
ACGCATTGCCGATTACATTGAGTGATGAGCAACAAACATCAGTTAAGGAGCTTGTTTCTTCATTAGTAGATTCAAAAAAATATGTAGTTAAAATCGAAAGCTTAAGCGCTAACGAAGCACCTTTCGTTGTAACACAAAACGAATTTATGCGTCGTATGAAGGAACAAAGTGCAATGGGTGGCGGCGGCGGTTTTTATGGCCAACTGCCTGAAAGCTATGATTTGATTGCTAATGGAAACCATCCACTAATGGAGAAAATTCTTTCAGGAAATGACGAAGGAAAAGCTACAGCCAAACAAGCTATTGACCTCGCTTTACTCGCGAAAGGATTGCTCAAGGGTGAAGACTTGACTACTTTTATTAAAAGAAGCTTCGATCAAATTTCATAAAGGATTCTAAAATTTTGATTTTCAAGAAGAGAATTAAAAAAAAGAACAATATTTACACAATAAATCAAGAAAAAAAGAAAAATGAAAAATCTAGTTGTCTCTGTCGGTATTCTTCTTCTACTCGTAGGAGGCGGTTTTGCCCTGTTCTACTTTTATGGAACAAGTGTTTATGACGGAGCAGTTGAAAGACAAGAAAACGTAAATCGTACATGGGCGGATATTCAAAGTGAGTACCAACGTCGTGCTGATTTGATTCCAAACTTAGTTTCTACAGTTCAAGGTGCTGCTGAAAACGAAAGAGCGATTCTCACAGAAGTAACAAATGCTCGCGCAGGTATTTCAAATGCAACAACACCAGCAGAAATGGACAAGCATGCTCAGACATTGAATAGATCAATCTCTATCATATTTGAAAGATATCCAGAGATTAAATCGACTCAAAACTTTGGAATGCTCCAAGCGTCATTAGAAGGAACAGAAAACCGAGTTAAAAAATCGCGTTCTGATTATAACGAAGCTGTGCAAGGTTTCAACACTTACATCCGTGGATTTTGGAAAAGCAAAGCTCTAGGGTTTGTTTCCAACGAAGGAGATAACTTCGCGAAAAGAGAAATGTTTGAGGCTAAGGCTGGTTCAGAAGAAGCTCCAAAGGTGGACTTTTCGAAAGACGGGTCAAAATAAGAAGTCATTGAAAGCATACGATATAATAACAGAGGACATTCGCGCTGCTATTGAGAAATCAATAGCAGACGCGGAGTCTATGACCTCGGGTGAAATAAGAATACACATCGAAGATGAGTGCTCTATCGATCCCCTTGAGCGCGCGGCATTCATTTTTGAGAAATTAAAGATGTTTGAAACGAAAGACCGCAATGGAGTACTTTTCTATCTAGCCGTAATTGATAAGAAATTCGCCATTCTGGGCGATTCTGGTATTCATAAAATTGTGGGTCAAGATTTCTGGAATGCCACAAATAACGAAGTAATCTCAATTCTAAAAACCGGAGACATTGCTAAAGCGTTGTGCGCTGGTGTTTTGGATGCAGGTCAAAAATTAAAAGCTCATTTTCCGCTTGAAAAATCTGATCGCAATGAACTTTCAGATTCCATTTCATTTCACATAAACGAATGAGCACAGTTAAATACCTCGTTTTATTAATAGGGTTTCTATTCACCTTTTCTCTTACAAAAGCAAGCGACGTCGATTGCTTTCCTAAGAAAGAAGAACGTTTGGTCTATGATCAAACAGGCACATTGACCCCACAACAAATTCAACAACTAGAAGCCAAGCTTGTCAACTTTGCGCTACAAACTAGTAATCAAATTGTGGTGGTAATCGTAGATGATTTGTGCGGTTACGATAAGTCTCAATATGCTACAGAACTGGGCGATACATGGCAAGTCGGACGTGCTGACAAAGACAACGGGATTATTCTTCTTGTTAAACCAAAGAAAAATGGTGAGAAGGGTTCTACATATATTGCCATAGGCGAGGGACTTGAAGGCGCTATACCTGATGGAAGTACCTATCTCATTGTAGACAATGAATTACTTCCTCAATTTCGACTAGGAAACTATTACGCCGGTATTGATAGTGCTACCACTGTGCTTATGCAGCTCGCGCAGGGTGAATATAATATTGCGAGCTATGAGCAGCGCTACAAGAAAAAAAATTCTATTAGCACAGGCTACCTCGCATTAATCGTTATCATTATTATTGCATTCTTCTTATTCTTTAAGACACGACAAGCAAAACGCTATGCCGCCTTAAACGGTCTCGATTTTTGGGCAGCATGGATGTTACTAAACCAAGCGAATAGAGGTAACCATGGCGGTGGTGGATTTTGGGGAGGCGGCGGTGGTGGCTTCGGTGGTGGGGATGGTGGCGGTTTTGGTGGTTTTGGCGGAGGTTCTTTTGGAGGCGGCGGAGCTGGAGGTGACTGGTAATATTTTATTCTAAAAAGTAAAGATGAGTTTCGGTAAATGGATTGGGGGTGCCTTAGGTTGGGCTGTAGGCGGACCTATTGGAGGAATGTTAGGATTCGCTGTAGGCGCTTTCATCGATGATAAAGGTACTGCTGTTGACACACCTCAGGCGGGTAGACAAACACACTACGATCCACGTGGCGATCGTCGATATCAATCACAAAGACACCATACACAACCAGGAGATTTTTCCTCTGCTCTACTCGTCCTTTCGGCGGCAGTTATGAAAGCGGATGGAAAACACCTAAAAAGTGAACTCGATTTCATTCGCGAATTCTTTAAAAGACAATTCGGTGAGGTGGCCGCTGCGCAGCAACTCCCCTATCTAAAAGATCTTCTTAACAAAGACATTCCTGTAAGAGAAGTGTGCGAGCAAATTCGCTATTTCATGGAGCATCCTATGCGATTGCAACTACTACACTACCTCTACGGAATAGCCCAATCAGATGGCAACGTAGACAAAGCAGAAGTGCATCTCATCGAACAAATTGGAAGTTACCTAGGAATTTCTGCAAAAGATCAAGAGTCCATTCGAGCAATGTTTTACAAAGACAAATCAAGCTCTTATAAGATTCTAGAAATCGAAGAAAGCTGTTCTGACGATGACGTGAAAAAAGCATATAGAAAGATGGCGATGAAATTCCATCCTGATAAAGTGAGAGGTCTTGGTGAGACACATGAAAAAGCTGCTGCAGCTAAATTCATTGCTGTTCAGGAAGCGTATGACCACATTAAAAAAGACCGAGGAATTAAGTAATTAAACTCTCGAAGCTACAATTTCTCTGCTCCTTTCCGCTAGTTGTTCAACTGTCCAATCCGCGAATTCTGCGGGCTGAATTGGTCTATGGAAGTGAACATAGATTGTCCCTGAGCGCAAGCCTACGCTGCCTGCAGAAAGTACTTCAAATGCGCCCTTAATAGAAATCGGAGAGACGCCAATTCCAGCCTCTTTAGCAATGATAAATGAACCGCGCTTGAATACTTGAACTTGTCCATTTTTCGAGCGAGTTCCCTCGGGATATGAC
>JBIIBU010000247.1:0-3405 GCA_044239235.1 Flavobacteriales bacterium | reverse complement strand
ATTTATCAATTATGCTTTTGATTGCACAGGCGATTATACTTCACAAGATTTCTTCGGTCCTTTTGCTCCGGGCATCTATACAATTTGTGCTCAAGACGCAAACGGATGTACTTCTTCTGTAGAAGTTGAAGTAGTTGACCAAACTCCAGTAACTGCGACATTTGATGTGAGCAATATCTCTTGCTTCGGTTCTTCTGATGCATCTTTCGAGGTGATCGCTGAAGGTGGAGCAGGTGGTTATTCATATAGCACAGACGGTACATTCTTCACAACTGATCCTATGTTTTTAAATGTGGAAGTTGGATTATACACTGTTGTTGTAATTGACGCTAACAACTGTCTAGTAGAGTATGCTGAGGCTTTCGAAATTTTCGAACCATCTTCATTAGAAGCTTCTGTTGCTGCTACTGACGTTGATTGCTTTGGTGATGCTTCAGGTTCTATCGTAGTAAGCGCTACAGGTGGTACAGAGGCATACACATATAGCATTGGTGGTTTTGGCCAACCAAGTAATACATTCAACGGTGTTGAGGCAGGTTCTTACACTGTAACTGTAACGGATAATAATGGTTGTGAATACTCACAAAACGTAACAATCGATGAACCAGCATCAGCTCTTTCAGTAGTTGTTGACGGATTTGGCGGTCAAGATGCTGACGGCGGTTTCATCAACGTAACTGCTACTGGTGGTACTCCATCTTATGGTTATGATTGGACTGGAACAGGTGGATTTACATCACCAAACGAAGACCTTACTGGTCTTAGCGCTGGAACATACAGTTTGACTGTAACAGATGCTAACGGTTGTGAAGCTTCTATCACTTCAGATGTTATCATCACTGGTGTTGGTGAACTTTCAAATCAAGTTGCACTTACTTTGAATCCAAATCCAACTCGTGAGAATGTAGTACTTACACTTTCAGGATTGGCTGGTGACAAATTGAGCTATAACGTGGTTGATACACAAGGTCGCACTGTAGTTTCTAAAGAATTGGGTAATGTAAACGGTGTTCGCATCGAGACCATTAACCTTTCTAATGTTGCTGCGGGCGTTTACTATGTAAATGTGACTATCGATGGTAATGTTTCTATTATGAAGCTTATCAAGCAATAATATTCTTTTACAAAAGAGACAAAAGCCCCCTCGTCGCAGACGAGGGGGCTTTTTGTTTTATGCAACTTAAGTCATGAATTATGAGTTATTAGCTTGCTAATAAGAATCAAATAATACTGTTGCAATTCGCTTGGAATGAATGAGATATTTGATTATTATAGCAACTTGAAACCAAAACACCGTAACCTTATGACAAATTTTACAACGCTATTGAGAAAGGGTGTCGTAATTATTTGTGTTTGCATTTTCGCTACTAGCGCAATTGCACAGACAAGTTTTACAGCAACCTCAGCAGGATTGCAGCCTGTATCAGCAACTAGCTACGCCGATTGCGCAGCAGACATGGATCAAGATGGATTAGACGACATCGTTAGAGTTACCTCTGCAGGTATCTATATCGATTATCAAAATGCAGATGGATCCTTTACTCCATTTTTTCAAAGTATGTCTATCGTGAATCTTCCATCATGGAGCATTTGCGCAGCAGATATTGATGGAAATGGACATACCGACCTATTACTAGGTGCCGGCAATGCTGTATCATTTGTATACGCAAGTGATGATGGAACTTCTTTTACAGAAGACGCTCATCCGGAATACATTTTTACACAACGCTCTACGTTCTGCGATATCGACAATGATGGAAATCTTGATTCTTTCTGCTGTCATGACGTTGATCTAAGCCATCCATACAGAAACGTAAATGGTGTTCTTGAACTCGATTTTTCTTTGATTAATACACTAGATGCAGGTGGAAACTATGCTGCAATTTGGTGTGATTATGATAATGATTGGGATAGTGATTTGTACATCACAAAGTGTCGTGGTGGTGCACCAGTAGGCGATCCACAACGTATCAACTTGCTATACAGAAATGACGGTGACGGAGTATTCACTAGCGTTGGACCTGAAGCTAACATGGATGATGGTGACCAAAGCTGGGCAACCGTTTTCGAAGACTTTGACAATGATGGTGATTTTGATTCATTCACTGTAAACCATGCTTGGGCTAACCGCCTTATGGAAAACAATGGTGATGGTACATTTACAGATATCATTGTAGATAGCGGAATAAATGCTTCTGATTTGGGCGCTTGGAACTGTGATGCTGGTGACTTCGATAACAACGGTTTCGTAGATATCTTCTCTGAAATGTCAACAGAGATGTATTGGAATAATGGCGATGGAACATTCACTGGTCAAAGCTTGGCGTTTAACTCTGGCGGTATTGGTGACTTCAATAATGATGGATTCCTTGATGTAGTAACTGGAAATACTATTTATCAAAATCAAACCAATGCAAACAATTGGGTGAAATTCAATCTAGAGGGTTTGATGTCGAATAAGAGTGCCGTTGGAGCTCGAGTTGAGATCTATGGCTCATGGGGTATTCAAATCCGTGAAGTACGTGCTGGTGAAAGTTTTGATCCGGCGTCTTCATTGATCACGCATTTTGGTCTTGGCACTGCAGATGCAATTACTTCTGTAGTTGTTAAGTGGCCAAGTGGAATGGTTACAACTATTGAGAATCCTGCGATTAATACTACACATGATATTCTTGAAGTAGGTTGTCTTCTTGACCCTATTTCAGTAATCGTTGATGGTAATACAGAAATTTGCGAAGGACAGAGTGTTACGCTTACTGCCCCAGCTGGTGCATCGTATTCTTGGAACAATGGTGCAACAACGCAGACTATAGAAGCTTCAAACAATGCTAATTATTCGGTTATTGTTTTTGACGAAGCAGGTTGTGCTGCTATTTCAAACGATGTTAACATCACAGTAATCACAGAAGAAACTCCAGTGATTAGTGCATTAGGTGAAACGTTCTTTTGCCAAGGTGGAAGTGTAGTTCTTTCATCGACGGTAGGTGCTTCTTACAATTGGAGCAATGGTCAAAGCGCACAAAGCATTGAAGTGACTGAGTCAGGAACTTATGCTGTAAATATTGAAGGAGCTTGCACAGGCACTGCACTTTCAAGTAATACTATTGACGTTACTGTTCTTGCAGCTCCTGCTCCAGTAGCAAGTGATGTTACAATTGGTGAAGCTGGTACAGCGACATTAACTGCAACTGGAAACAACTTAGAGTGGTTTGCTACTGAGACTTCAACAGAAGTTCTTGGCACAGGTGAAACATTCGAAACTCCTTTCTTTGATAATACAATTTCATATTGGGTGCAAGGAACTACCAATCACTTTGGTGAGCAACAAAATGGTGGTAAATTGGATGTTACTGGTGCTGGCGGATTGCCAAGCAGTGGCGGTCGTTTGTTCTTCAATGCGACTGA
>JBIIBU010000246.1:0-3414 GCA_044239235.1 Flavobacteriales bacterium | reverse complement strand
TTACCAATGGTTCGGAGCAATATACAGGTACGGCACAAACGACTGGAGGTGGTGAAGTGTTGAGGCCACAAATCGATTCATTGGGCATGGATGAGATTGATACAGACAATTATGTTTTTGAAGACGATAGAAAAAATTACACATTCGAAAAGGAAACTGTAAGGGTGCAAGAAATGACACCAGATGGTGTTGTTCCTACAATTGATTCTGCAGCTGCTGTAATTGATATTCCTAAGAGCAGAGGCTATCGTTTGAATTTTGCAACTGATTATGTTCTCTCTCAAGTCGACAATAGCTTTACCAATGCTTTCTATCAAAAATTCTCTTCACCAACATCAATTAATCCCGGTATTTCTGCGTTGACGAAGTTTGGTTTGAGTGATCTTTTTGAAGATTATAAATTGGTGGGTGGAGTTCGCTTGGCATTCAATCTTCAAAACAATGATTTCGGAGTAAGTTTTGAAAATCTAAAACACCGAGTGGATAGAAGATTCACTTTCCAAAGATTGGCGCAGACTACGGTTGATGAATTCAATTATTACAAAGTGCATACTACAGCATTATCTTATCAATGGAAGTATCCTTTCAATGAGTTGGCAAGTTTGCGCTTTACCGGAATGTTTAGACAAGATCGCAATGTTACATCGAGTATCGATCCTATCAGTCTGGTTGAACGAAATGTTTACACGTATCAAGTTGGTGCAAGATTGGAATATGTTTTCGATAACACGATTAATAAAGGATTGAATTTGTACAATGGAACACGCTACAAATTGTGGTTAGAAACTTACCAGCGTCCAGATGTTTTTAATACACGTTCTGATTTTAGTGTGGCAGGTTTTGACTTCCGTCATTATCACAAAATACATCGCGATTTGATTGCATGTGTTCGTTTCTCTGGTTCTACTTCACTTGGCAAATACAAACTTGCCCACTACATGGGAGGCGTTGACAATTGGCTAATACAGAAGATTGATAATTCGCTACCTGATTTGGACACTGCTATTTTCAAGCATCAAACTTTCATGGGGCCGATGCGTGGATTCTATATCAATTCACGCAATGGAAACTCATTTGCTTTGATGAATGCAGAACTGAGATGGCCAGTCTTTAAATACTTCATGAAGAAACCAATCAAGAGTGATTTTGTAGAGAATTTCCAGCTCGTTGGATTCTTTGACGCCGGTTCTGCTTGGACAGGAAAGACACCGTATTCAAATGAAAACTTATTTAACCAAACTACGGTTTCACAAAACCCGATTACGGTAACAATAAAGAATAATAAAGAGCCAATTATTTACGGTTATGGATTTGGTGTTAGATCGCGTGTACTCGGATATTTCCTTCGTGCCGATTGGGCTTGGGGCGTGGATGATGGGCGCGTCTTACCACGAGTGTTCTATCTTTCTCTCAATTTAGATTTCTAAAAAATATGTATAAAGACACATTGAAATTCATGCTGCTTTGTAGTGGAATGGTGTTTTTATTTTCACAGAATTTATCCGCACAAAAACTAAAACCGGGTTTCGATAAAGAGGAGTTTATAGAAATGGTAAAGATCTATTCGCGTCAAGGGGATAGTTCTTTTTTCTATGGTATTCCTGATCCTGCAGAGCACAAAATGGTTTATCGCAGTCCTGTTGTTGGACTCGACAATAGATATGATCTATGGGTTTCATCCAATAATGTTGCGGTCTTGAGTATCCGTGGGACTACTTCTTTGCCTATTAGTTGGCTGCAAAATTATTACTCAGGTATGGTTCCGGCGAATGGCGAAATTTCATTGAATGAAAAGAAAAAATTCAAGTATCATTTAGCTGATAGAGAAGGGGCAGCGGTGCATGCTGGTTGGGTTATCGGCTTCGCGTATTTGGCGGATGATATGATTCCGAAATTGGATTCTTGTTATAAAGCCGGTATTCGAGATTTTATCATGCTTGGTCACAGTCAAGGCGGAGCTATTGGTTATTATCTTACTTCTCAGTTTAAATATATGCAACGAGAAGGTGCGTTGCCGGCAGATATGAACTTCAAAACCATTTGTTTTGCAGCGCCCAAACCGGGCAATACACAGTATGCATATGATTTCGAATATTTAACGAGAAATGGTTGGTCGTACAATGCGATTAATGCTGATGATTGGGTGCCTGAGACGCCGGCCGGTGTTCAAATGAATACAGATTTTAATAAAACGAATCCGTTTACAGATCCAGAGGTGATTTTGAATACTCAGAAATTCGGCCAACGGTTCGTTTTGAAAATGGTATTTAAAAAACTAAATAAAAACCCTCGCCAAGCGCACAAAGTCTTCAAGAGATACTTGGGAAATAGAGTTTATACTCAAATACAAAAGGCTCTTCCATATTATGAAGAGCCTCAGTTTTTATCATCTAGTAATTATGTTCGAACAGCTAATGTAGTATTGATGAGTGGTGATGCGGAGTATCACAAAATATACCTCGATAGTCCTGCCAATTTCACCGTTCACCACATGATGCAGCCATATTATTATTTAGCCACACATTATCGTTAACGATAGGTGTAGATAAAATGAGATACGGTATGTCCAACAGCTTTTAATGTGTTGGTGCTAATCACAGACATGTTATCATTATGTGTATGGTGGAATGAACCGAATCCATAGCTTTCCATCCCCATGGCCTTAATTTCAGGACGCATATCAATGATGTCGATAGTGGGAATTCCAGCAGCATTCATGAATTGGTGGTCGTCTACAATTTCGCCCGTTTCATTATCAACGAATAGAGAGCCATAACCGAATTTCGCAGCGATGTTCCATACTTGAGCGACGGTGCTCATGGCGCGCTCCATTGATTTTCCTTCTTTGTTGAAAATGGCACCATCAGCTCCGACCATATCGAGCAGAATACCGCACTCCGCGTTGTATCCTGTTTTATGTGGATTGCGCATCCAATATTGTGAACCAAGGCACCACGTGAATGTATCTGAAGATTCATTTGAATTGTTGAATTCTGGAACACCATAATCTTCTGCATCGAAGAATACGATGTCGATTCCCATTTTTGGAGCTTGAATAGAAATCAATCGCGCAATTTCCAAGAGCACGCCTACACCCGAACCGCCGTCATTTGCGCCATCAATCGGTTTTTTCCAGAGTGATTTGTCAGGGTCTTTATCTGCAAATGGGCGCGTGTCCCAATGTGCGGCGAGAACTATTCTCTTCTTAGCTGATGGATTGAATTCTCCAATAATGTTTCTCAATGGAAATGTCTTCCCGTCGAATGTGGTCACGTTTCCGGTTTGTTCAATCACGTTCGCACCATAAGATTTTAGTTTCGCTACCATCCAATCTCCGCAAGCTTTGTGTTGCGCGGTCGTAGGTACACGAGGTCCAAAATCTACCTGAGTTTTTACAAAAGCATAGGCACTGTC
>JBIIBU010000245.1:0-3420 GCA_044239235.1 Flavobacteriales bacterium | reverse complement strand
GGCTGCTTCTATACTGTTTATTTTCAGTTCTTGCGCTCGAAAGGCAGAGGAAGCAGCAGAGTACAACGATATTATCATTGAACATCAAAAGAAGATCATTGCTTCTTTCGATCGTTTCGACTCTACATACGTGGATTCCGTTGCTTCCAAAGACATGGTCGAATTCTCTTATGTCGACATGCAATCCACCATTAAACGCAGTATTATCGCACTAGACAGCATTGGTCCATTTGAAAACGATCCCATTCTTCAAAATGCAGCACGCAGTCTTTTCAAGACCTACGATTCGCTTGTCACAGCTGATTATAAAAAGCTTTTAGATATCAAACTACTTGACGAAAGCGCCATCTCTCCAGCAATGGTAGATACAAGTTTCGCGGCGCAAATTCGAATTCACGACACCTCTAAAGAAGCACAAGATCAATTCTTGAAAATGCAAGAGGATTTCGGAAAGAAATACAATCTTGTATTCGAATAGCAACTAATCAGGGTTTCTCTCGTAGAAATCCACATGACACTCAAAACCCTAATTGCTTCGGCTTCATTGCTATTGACTTCTATTTGTGTGAATGCACAAGTTGGAATGCTCGAATACGCCGTGGGCGCGCGTCTTGGATCTGGTACCGGGATCTCGGGACAGTACTTCTACACAGATCATCACGTTTTTGAAGGCATCGTTTTGACACGATGGAAAGGCTTTAGTGTTACAGGTCTATATGAACATCACATGCAAATTCAGGATGTCAAAGGCCTCAAATGGTACATGGGTGTTGGTGGACACACATCATTCTATCCAATCGCAAGCACACACCCCGACTTGGGAAAATCCATCGCAGGAAATGCCTACTTCTTCGGTGGCGATGCAATACTAGGACTCGAATACTTCTTTAGATCAATACCAATTCAAATGTCAGTCGATATAAAGCCGGAGTACAACTTCGGAATCATTGATAGGCTGGATATGACCAATGGCGGAATTAGTCTTCGCTACCGATTCTAAATAAATCCCTTTTGGTGTTAAAAGTCGTTAAGCCACACTCGATAAACCATTTTAACAAATAACATTGTTCCGTTACTTTGTGGCAAACTCGCCAAACACGGAATATGAAGTCCAAGTACCTATGGTCCCTTATTGTCCTCAGCACCATTGCTGTGGCGGGACTTATTGTGCTTCAGGTATATTGGGTAAACAACACCTTCATTCTTCGTGAGCAAGATTTCAGTAGCAATACCACCAAGGCTTTAATCAAAGTAGCCAGCATCCTCGAAAAAGAAGAGGCTCAGAAAATTGCTCTAGCTCAATCCGGCAATCCTTCAATCAGTCTATCTGGCGCGGCAGATAGTTCAATAGTCCTCAGTCACGGCAAGCGCGATCACAACGTAATCAGCAGCAATCTCGACGAAAGTCGCGATTCAGCTTTCTACAATCAACTTGGTGAATCGGGCGTCAATCAACGCAAAATACTCAAGCAATCTGGTATCCTAGAAGATATTCTCGACGGCCTCTTCGATTTGGATATCATGGAAACCATTCATACACGAATAGATACTGCCCATGTGGATAGCTTGATCAAAAGTGAATTAGAGGCTTTTGGTATTAAAGCAAAATATCATTTCGGTGTTTTCAATCGCTATCAGCAACCTGAAATCATCAATGAACAAGACGTGCCTTACGTTGATTACTTCTTTACCGAAGGTTATAAAGCACAACTCTTTCCAAATGATCCCATTTCAGACGTGAACTATCTCCGCGTTTGGTTCCCAAATCAACGCGGCTATTTGATTAGTTCGATGTGGACCATGCTTGCCACTTCAGGAGTATTGCTCATCGTAATCATGTTGCTGTTCTCCTATTCTATCGGAACAATTTATCGTCAAAAGAAATTGAGTGAAATCAAAACAGATTTCATCAACAACATGACACACGAATTGAAAACGCCCATTGCCACTATTTCTCTGGCGTGCGAAGCGATGAACGATCCAGATATGCAACAAAGCAAAACAGCGATGTCAACCTATATCGGAATGATCAATGAAGAGAATAAACGATTAGGTGTACTCGTTGAGAATGTGTTGCGCACTGCAATTTTCGAGCAAGGAGATATGCAGTTGCGAATCAATAAAATCAATGCGCACAGCATCATTGAGCAGGTTATTCGCAACATTGAAATTCAAGTTAAAAAGAAGAAAGGAGTTATTATTCAGCATCTCGACGCGAGCAATCCAACCATAGAAGGTGATCATCTTCACATCACCAATGTGATTTACAATCTCATCGATAATGCAATCAAATACAGTGAGATTTCTCCCACCGTGGAAATCTACACTCGCGATGAAATGGACGGAATTGCCATCGCATTCAAAGACAACGGTATCGGAATCTCAAGAGAAAATCAAAGAAAAGTTTTTGATAAACTATATCGCGTACCCACTGGAAACGTGCACAACGTAAAGGGCTTCGGCCTTGGTTTAAGCTATGTAAAAGGCGTAGTAGAAAAACACGGCGGCACCGTTGACGTGGAAAGCGAGGTAAAAAAAGGAAGTACATTCACCATACACATACCTAGAAGGCATGAAAAAGAATCTTAAAGTTTTATTGTGCGAGGACGATCCAAACCTCGGAACACTTTTGTCAGAATACCTGAAAGCAAAAGGTTTTGAAACAGATCTTGGAACTGATGGAGCAGAGGGCAGTAAGCTTTTTAAGCGAAACACATATGACTTCATCATCCTCGATGTGATGATGCCAGTGAAAGATGGTTTCACATTGGCTGCAGAAATTCGTGAGGATGACAAGCACATTCCAATCCTTTTCCTCACCGCAAAAAGCATGAAGGAAGACACACTTGAAGGTTTCAAAGCTGGTGCAGATGACTACATGACAAAACCATTCAGCATGGAAGAATTACTTGTTCGTATGAACGCTATTCTGCGCCGTACGTCAGCACTTCCAGAGGCCGGGGAAGAAGTAAATGAGTTTACCATTGGCCGTTATCACTTCGATTACAACAAGCAAAAACTTGCTGTTGACACTCAAGAATTCAAACTCACCACAAAAGAGAATGAACTGCTTTACTTGCTTTGTAAAAACAAGAACGGTGTAATGGAAAGAAGCTACGCTTTGAAAGCAATTTGGGGTGACGACAATTACTTCAATGGACGTTCAATGGACGTCTATATTGCCAAGTTACGCAAGCACTTGAAAGAAGACCCAAGTGTTGAAATACTCAACATTCATGGACGCGGATTCAAGCTGCTAGACAATTAATTAGGGTTGTCGCTGCTTTAACTATATTTGCCTTCAAAGACAGTTAGAATATGAGCGCTCAATCAAAACCAACTTTTGCTTTCGAAAAAAGAAACTTTCAGCTAATGCTTATCGGCATTGGTATATTGATTCTTGGCTACACATTAATGACA